>CAZUCH010000103.1:0-8726 GCA_964619045.1 uncultured Planctomycetales bacterium
TAACAAGGTAGCCGTAGGGGAACCTGCGGCTGGATCACCTCCTTTCTAGAGGATACCTAGACGTCGAAGAGTAATCTTCGACTGCTAAGTTCAGCATATTCTTGGGCAACCCTTACCGGTTGCGAGGTAGCGGAGCGATCCGCTATCATCTTCGTCCACTGTTTGCTTTTTTTCATGCGCCCAGCGCGCCGATATCTTCCTGTGTGGAGCACGATTGTCATGCACACCTGGAAGACACATCTCATCGCGGCCCTTCATCGACTACGTGATGACCATGCGGGTACCTCGGTGAGTGAAGCCCAGCACTGGCTGTGCGGCATCCTCGAAGCACAATCGGTCACCCTCCTCGGCCCTGATGATACCCCCCCACCGCCCCATACCACGCTGACGGAGCTTCTGACCCGGCCTTTCTCCGCCGATCTGCGCGTGAATTGCGCGACCGGCCTTGCTGATAACACGGCCCCTCCGGGAGCCGCCCTCTCCTGTGCGGACACCGGCGAGTCCCGCTTCACGGCCGGCGACGCACCACGGACTGCCGAGGAAGACTCGCCTGGCACACGCTTCGCGCAATTCGTGCGCGATTTCGACCGCTTGGAACGAAAGCGCGGCTTCATGTGGGCCGGCTATATCGTTCGAGAGTTGCTCCCCCGGCTCGGATTCCCGCCCACCGAGGCCAAGGTTGTCCTGGATCGCCTCCGCTCCGACGGTATCTTGACCGTCAGCAAGGTCGAGAACCCGCGCAACCCAGATTTCCCCGCTACCGCCGTCCATCTGAACAGGGAGCATCCTCAGGTCCAGGAGGCTCTGGCCTCCTCTGCCTTCTGCCTGCCGACTACTCCTGTCCCGCTTGCCATGGCGTCCTCCACACGTCAGGAGACCACCGACTAGGGCTCCTGGCATCCCCCAAAGAAACTTCTCGAAGAGGCAAGCTGGACCTCTTGACCTGGCCCCCAACCATCCGATAAAAGAGGCCATCGTGGATATTGGAAATGCGGTCTGTTTGACAAGGAAGTTAGACCATGAATAACGGCAACTGGTTCTTCGACATGCTCGCCCCCCTGTTCGGTGTCATTCCCGCCCTGCTGACGGGCCTTTTTGCCTTCATCGGCATGATTACCGGATGGTCCTGGAGCTAGCAGCTCGCTAGTTGTAGGACAGATGCCGCCGTGACAGGTGGCTGTGCGAGGGGACGCCGACGCTGTGCCCATTGGGCGCGGCGCTGGCGTGTGGTGTATTGTTGTCGGCGTCGTCCGCTGACGTGTGTCCGGGGTTCACCTGCCTGGCAGGTCTGGAACCCCCCGAGTTCGCGTGCTTGGCCATCCGCCGCAGAGGCCGGGCTCGGTTTCGGTGGACGTAGCGGCCGACTTCGGGGGTGACCTCTGCCCAGTCTACGGCCGACTCGGGGGTTGATCGCCACGTATCTTGAGAGCGGGGCGGACTTCCGAGGCCTCCCGGCCCGCGATTGCGGTCCAAGTGACGAGCCCGTCGCGAAGCGGCCGGGGCTCGTGTGTGCGGATGTACGCGGCCCCGTGTAACGCCGCCCACAGCTCGCTGGCCAGCGTCGCGGCACGGCGCTGCCCAACCGGCCGCTGCTCGCCGCCCTCCCCCACGACGGCCCCCAGGAACGACTTGCGCGAGGTCGAGATGCATAGTGGCAAGCCCAATTCGGCCAGCCGATCCAGATGCCGCAGCACGGCCAGACTTACTGCCGGGTCGCGTCCGAGGAAGAAACCCATCCCCGGATCCAGGATCAAGCGCTCGCGAGCGATCCCCGCCGCGGCCAGCTCGGCCACGCGGCGCTCGAGAAACGCCACGATGCGCGTCACGATCGTCTCCGGCCGCACGTCGAGCCGCTCGGCCCGCGCGCCGCTGGCCGTCGAGTGCATCAGTATCACGCGCGCCGCCGAGTCGCGAACCGCCTTCACCGCCTGCGGGTCGCGCAGAGCGGTCACGTCGTTGATACACTCCACGCCCAGCGCCAGCACCGTGCGCATCACCTCCGGCTTGTACGTGTCCACGGAAACGCTGATCCCGTCGTCACGCAGAATCTCGATCACCGGCGTCAGTCGGGCGATCTCCTCGGCAGCGCTGACGCCTTCGGCATCCGGGTGGGTCGATTCGGCCCCCAGGTCAACCAGGTCCGCACCGTCGGCGACGAGTTTGCGGGCCTGTTCGACGGCACTCTCGGTCGTCAGGTAGCGCCCGCCGTCGGAGAACGAATCGCGCGTGACGTTTACGATGCCGAGAATCCGCATATCGAGCACCCGTTTAACCTTGCAGGCTGAGCGGCAATCGTCATCATACTAGTGGTTTCCGGGTTGCGCGGCGCCGGGCCGCGCAAATTCACACTACGTTTGAAGGACAGTAATGATGAATGCCAAAGACGCTATCCGCCAAGTCGTCGAGTTCAGCCACATGGTCGCAGGGGCCTACCTTCGCGATCTGACCGATGAGCAGTTGCTGGAGCGGCCAACCCCCGGCGCCAACCACATCGCCTGGCAACTGGGGCACCTGATCAGCGGTGATTCGCAGATGCTGGCCATGCTGGGCCATGTCGCCCCCGAGCTCCCCTCCGGCTTCACGGAGATGTATACCAAGGAAACCGCCCCGTCTGATGATGCGGCCAAGTTCCACAAGCTGAGCGATTACTTGGGCCTGATGGACCAGGGCAAGGCCGCCGTGCTGGCCGCCATCGACGCCACCCCCGATGAGCGGCTGGATGAGCCCACGCCGGAGGAGATGCACGAGTACGCACCAAACGTTGCCGCGGGGCTGACCGTACTGGGCACGCACTGGCTTATGCACGCCGGCCAATGGGTAGTGGTTCGTCGCAAGCTGGGCATGCCGGCGATGTTCTGATCGCCTGATCGACGAGCATGTGCCCAAGGACTTGCCGTCAGACACGCCTGATGCTCCAATGCATGGTGAACTGTCTGGGAGATCGCTACATGACGCTTTCCGTGCTATTCAACTTGGGTGGTCGCCGAACGGCCACGCTTTGCCTGTGTACACTGATTCTCGCTGGCTGCGGCGGCGGCCAGTTCGGTAGCAAGCTATCGAGCCGGCCTCGGCCGCAACCGATTCGCGACACGCAGGCCAGCACACTGCGACTGCCGGCTGATCACAAGTTCTCGATCGTCCTGCCGAAGGTCAGCAAGGCCCCCGGACTCGACAGCACGGCCACCGCCGACTGCAATGCTCAGGCCGACGGCCAGGCGCTGGCGCTGGCGTCGATCACCGGCAACGGCCTGGTCGAGAGCCAGTTCCAGATCGGGCATGCGGTCAAGAACGCCACCGAATTGCAGGCTGACCTCGATTTCCGCGTCCGTTTTCGGCGCGAGTTCGAGGTCACGCACAGCCTTGAATCGCCCTTGCCCGACGCGGTCGTCGGTCTGCGACTCTACGTCCAGGACCACGACCAGCGCACGCTGCGAGACCTGCCGCTGATCGACCTCACCACCGAGCACGGCGCCGCCGCTCAGTCATCCGATACCGACGTCAGATTCACCATCACCCTCGAGCCGGGCGGATCACTCGACGTCTTTCTCGCCGGACGGGCCAAGGTGGAGATCCCCGACGATCGGACCGCGTCGGCCTCGGCGTCACTGAAGCTCAGCGGGCTGGAGATCGAAATCCAGACGCGGCCCGCGCCGCCGGTGCGGGTAACCGACGATGAGCGGAAGTAGCCCCGACGAGATCACCGCCCAGCCACACATCACCGAGTTGCGGCGTAAGATTCGCCGCCACGATCAGCTCTACTTCGTAAGCCACGATCCGGAGATCAGCGACCAGCAGTACGACGGGCTGATGGCCGAGCTGCGCGCCTTGGAAGCTGCTCACCCCGACCTGGTTACTCCCGATTCCCCATCGCAACGCGTCGGCGAGCAACCGCTGGACGGCTTTGAGCACGTCCGCCACGCCGTCCCGATGCGATCCATCGACAATACCTACTCGGCCGGCGAACTGCGCGACTTCGACCAACGCGTCCGCAAGGGGCTCGGCGACGAACCATACAGCTACGTCGCGGACCCCAAAATCGACGGCGTGGCCGTGTCGCTGCGCTACGAAAACGGCCTGCTGACACAAGGCGCAACACGCGGCGACGGAACCACCGGCGACGACGTCACCCAGAATCTGAGGGCCATTCGCAGCGTGCCACTGCGGCTGGTAGGGGCCGATTGGCCACACATCCTCGAAGTGCGCGGCGAGGTCTTCTGGCCACGGCCCGACTTTGAACGGACCAACCAACAGCGCAGCGCCACCGACCAGGAGCCCTTCAAGAACCCGCGCAACGCAACTGCCGGCACGCTCAAGCAACTCGACGCGCGCGTCGTGGCACGGCGGGGCCTGGAGTTTCAATGCCACGGCTTCGGCCTGATCGAGCCGGAAATCGCCGGCGCCTGGACTCATAGCGAACTCGAGGACCGCGTTCGTGCCTGGGGCATTCCGACCAGCCCACACACACGACGCCTCGACGACATCGAGGCCGTGATAGCATTCGTCGACGAGTGGGACAGGCAGCGCGGCGAGTTGGAGTACGACACCGATGGCCTGGTCGTCAAGATCGAACGGCTCGACCAGCGCCGCAAGCTGGGCAGCACGAGCAAAGCCCCGCGTTGGTGCATGGCGTACAAATACGCCGCCGAGCAGGCCCGCAGCAGGCTACTGTCGGTCGATTTCCAGGTCGGCAAGCTCGGCACGATCACGCCGGTGGCCAATCTGGAGCCCGTGCAGCTCGGCGGGACGACCGTCAAACGAGCCAGCCTGCACAATTTCGATCAGGTGCAACGCCTCGACCTGCACATCGGCGACACGGTGACGGTACAAAAGGCCGGCGAGATCATCCCCCAGGTGGTCACGGCTGACCCCGCCGAGCGGCCCGCGGGCGCCACCCCGCTGGCGCCACCAGAAAGCTGCCCCCAATGCGGCGGCGAGGTCGTGCGTGACGAAGGCGGCGTGTACCTGCGCTGCATCAACCCGGCCTGCCCCGCACAGATCGTCGAGCGCCTACGCTTCTTCTGCGCACGCGGACAGATGGACATCGACGGCGCCGGCATAAAGCTGATCGAGGCACTCGTGGAACAGGGTTTCGTGCACGACTACGCCGATGTCTACCGTCTGCACGAGCGGCAAGCCGAACTGGCCAAGCTGGACCGACTGGGTGAGAAGAGCGTCGAGAACCTGCTAGCCGCGATCCAGCGCAGCAAGGGGCAGCCACTGGCACGCGTCCTGGCGGCACTGAACATCCGCCACGTCGGCACCAACACGGCTGAACTGCTCGCGGACCGTTTCCCCAACATCGACGCATTGATGACCGCCGACGAGGACGCGCTGCAGGACATCGACGGAATCGGCCCGGAAATGGCAGCCTCACTACGACAGTGGTTCGACAGCGAACCAGGCCGAGCAACCATCGTCCGCCTCAAAGCAGCCGGCGTAAACATGACCCAACCACAAGCCGGCGACCCCAATGCCGTCGGCAGGCTACAAGGCAAGACTCTGGTCGTAACCGGCACCCTCACAAAGTACTCGCGCACCGAAATCGAGGCTCTGATCAAACAGCACGGCGGAAAGGCCACCAAGAGCGTCAGCAAGAACACCGCCTACGTCATCGCCGGCGAGTCCGCCGGCAGCAAGTTAGAGACGGCCCGCAGCCTGGGTATCACAGTGCTGTCCGAGGAGGAGTTCGAGGCCTTGCTGGACCTGTAGCGCGCAACCGCGCGAGCCCTCAGCGGCCGACCCCAGAGTCGGCCTTCCTCGCTGATGGGCCGGGTCGCGAATATACTCAGAGCCCACTTAAACAGGAACCAGGATCGGGCACCATGGATAGCGAACTTACAGCGCTTCTTACCGGCGACGGCCCGCGCGCTTTCCCAGACCTTTCGTTGCCCGATAGCTTGAGGATATTGGTCCTCGCACCGCACCCTGATGACTTCGACGCCATCGGAGTCACCCTTCGGTTTCTGTTCCGAAACGGCAATTCCATCGAGGTCGGTGTCGTGCGCACCGGTAGCGGGGTCGAAGACGTCTCTGGTGCCGGCCTGACACCAGAAGACATGGCGAGCATCAGGGAATGCGAGCAACGGAACAGCCTTCGCTTCTTCGGCTTGCCCGACCGTTGCCTGACGTTCTTCCCACTGACATACGACGCCGAGGGTCAACCCGTGGACAAACTGCCGCGTCCAAGCGACGTCGAGTCCTTTGTTTCGGCTAAGTCGCCGGACATAGTCTTCCTTCCACACGGCAATGATACAAACAGCAGCCACAGGGCCATGCACGAGCTGTTCACGCAAATCGCCAAGCGTTCCGGCAAACCGGTCGCCGCGTTCCTCATTCGCGATCCCAAGACCGTTGAGATGCGCACGGATCTGTACGTGCCGTTTGGTCAAGAGGAGGCCGAATGGAAGGCAGAGCTACTCCGTTTCCATGACTCCCAGCAACAGCGCAATTTACGAACTCGCGGCCACGGCTTCGACAAACGCATCCTCGACGTCAACAAACGCATCGCCGCCGACCTTTCACTGGACACAGAGTACGCGGAAGCCTTCGAAGTAGAGCTTCACAATACATAGCGGGATAGACGCCACACTCATCACACCCCCAGCGATACCCCAAGCTCCCACGCCGTCCCCACGTGACACGTTCTGACGCCCCTGAAGGCGGTCAAACGCGCGCCCCTGAGACTGCACTAGCTGGGACTACTGGTCAGCTTCCCAGTGGCGTCGAAGAAGCGCAGTTGGTGCTTCTCAAAGACGTCCTTCTGGAAATCCGGGTCGATCGGGATCGGGTAATCGCCTGAGAAACACGCGTGGCAGAAATCACCATTGGCCCTCTCGGCCGAGGCCAACATCCCGTCGAGCGACAAGTACGCCAGGGAATCCACCTCCAGATAGGCGCGGATTTCCTCCACGCTCCGCTCGCTGGCAATCAGTTCCTCTCGGCTGGGAAAGTCAATCCCGTAGTAACACGGGTACCGGATCGGCGGACTGGCCACGCGCAAGTGAATCTCACGAGCGCCCGCTTCGCGCAGCGAGTGCATCTTGCCACGCGTCGTCGTGCCACGGACAACCGAATCCTCGACGACCACCAGCCGCTTGCCAGCGATGTTCCCGCGGATCGGGTTCAGCTTCAGCCGCACCGTCAGATCACGAATCTTCTGCGTCGGCTGAATGAACGAGCGGCCAACGTAGTGATTGGTCGTGAACCCACGGCCGATCGCGATGCCGGACTCCTCGTGATACCCCAACGCCGCACAGCGCGCACAATTCGGGACGGCGATCACCAGATCCGCATCCACCGGCGCCTCACGCGCCAAAGTGCGCCCCATCTCCAGCCGCACGCCGTGGACATTCTCGCCAAACACCTGGCTGGACGGGTCGGCGAAGTAGACGTGCTCGAAGACGCAATGCCCCCGCCGCTGCGAGCCGGGCTCGACGAAATAGCGTGACTCGAGCCCGCTTTTGGATAGCGTGACGATCTCGCCGGGCTCGACGTCGCGCACATACTCCGCGTCTACCAGGTCGAGCGCGCAGGTTTCGCTGGCGACGACCCAGGCGTCGCCGATCTTGCCCAGGCACAGCGGCCGATTGCCGGACGGGTCGCGTACGGCTTCGATGCGGTCGGGGTACAGCAGCAGCAGGCAGTAGGAGCCGCACAGTTGGCGCAGGACGGTCGCCAGCGGGTCGGGTTTGTGGGCGAACTGCTGGTCGGCCAGCATGTGCAGGATGACCTCGGTATCCGCCGTGGTGACGAAGATGTGCCCGCTGGCCTCGTAGTCGAGCCGCATCTGGCTGGCGTTGACGAGATTGCCGTTGTGGCAGATTGCCACTTGTCCGATCGAGCAACTAACCAGCAGCGGCTGCGAATTGGATTCGTTGCACGAGCCGGTCGTCGAGTAGCGCACGTGGCCGATGGCGAGCGGGTTGCGCAGCGTTTCCAGATCCTGGGGGCGGATGGCGTCGGCCACCAGGCCCAGGCCGGCGCGGTGCTTGATGGTCTGGCCGTCGGAGGTGCAGATGCCGGCGGACTCCTGGCCACGGTGTTGCTGGGCGTAGAGCCCCAGATAAGCCAATTGAGCGGCGTCCGGATGATCGGCAACGCCGAACATGCCGCAATAGTGGTGAATTTCGTTGGACATATGCTATGGGGCTCGCAGTGGTGCGGTTATCCGCGTGGTCGGGACGAAAACGCGGAGTATAGCGGATTGTGGGGGGGAAGGGGAATCGGCGGCGGACGCTGATTGCTGACGTCCGCCCGTGATCGCCAACATCTGATGGCAAAAGAAGTAACGCCGACACTGGATGCTGAGCGCCAGTGCCGGCGTTGGGGTTGTTAGGCGCGGCGGAGGTCACCGTCTGGAGGATCAACCGCCGCTAAGCGTGGCCACGAAGCAGTCGATGTCGTCGAAGTCGACGCGGCCGTCGCCGTTGCAGTCGCCCGGCGGCAATGGACAGCCCGCAAGCGTCGCTAGCGGCGTGGGAACACTCGTGACCTCGCCGCCAGCAATCCGATAGCACTGAGCGTTAGCATCAACGAGCCGGCTGTCGGGCAACATCCTACCGGACCGGGCGTCGGTATGTTGATCTCGGATTGCCCGTTGTTGTCGTCGGAATCGTCGTCATTCGAGACACGGCCTGGCGGTTGGTTGCACCGCATGATCTTGTCGCCGGGGTTGCCGTAGCCGTCACCGTCGGCGTCGCGGTACCACCACGTGCCGATGGCGCCTT
>CAZUCH010000104.1:0-8725 GCA_964619045.1 uncultured Planctomycetales bacterium
CCGGGCACCTGTCCTCAAGGCGATCGCCCGGAACATACTCCATGACCAAGGCCAGTTCGCGCGTCCTGAGCCACTTACGCGTCCGAGCGACCTCGTAGTATTCCCGCAGGCACGCGTGCTTCAGGCCGCGTGTCACGGCGAACTCGTTCTCAGCCTGGGCAATGAACTTGTCATCCTCGGGCGAGCGGCGGACCACATGCTTGATGGCCACCGGCCGGCGGTCGGACCGATGGCGCGCCAAGCTGATGACCGCGCCGGCACCCCGGCCGATCCGCTCGATGATCTCATAGCCCGGCAATAATGGAATCGACCGCGTCGGCATTATCTCAAACACATCAGGTAACGGATGGTGCCGGTCAACCGGCCCCGGGAAACGATCGCCGACCATGGCCGACTCTAGCAGATCAGATTGTGCCAGCAGAGCGGCCAAGCCGCAAGTAGCCCCCCGATACGGTCACAACTCTAGGGGATCATGCGCTTGCGGACCAGCAGAGCGCGCAGATCGGCGGCCTGGGCCGGCAGATCGGGCGCAAGCTCGGCATCGGAGTCAGAAGCCAGGCGCACAGCTATCAACTCCCGGCCCCCGGCCCGGCTCATGTCGCTCAGAGCCCACAGCAGGTTCTGCTTCTGCTGCCGGCCAAGCTCGGGCGAGGCTGATCCGACCACGACCAAACGCACGCGCGGCCCGCGTGCCTTCCAGGTCGTGCGCCCGTCCGCGTCGATCACGCAGATGCTCTCCGGGGCGTCCTCCGCGAAAAGCCGGGTGACATCCGCGCCCGCGCCGGCATACGAAATCTCAACTTCGGAGATCGGCCTGGCACGCTCGGCCATCAGCATCGTCTCGCCCTGCCACTGCGGACGACCGGGCTCCAGCCACAACAGCAGCCGTGCCCCAACGGTCATCGAGAAGATGAGGGCGATTACGACAGAGGTGTTTCGTTTGTCAGTGATCATGAGCCTGTCCCAAGCTCGGCTGATTCAGCTTCCGTGCTGACAACACCTTGTATCGCATTCAGCGGTCTGGTGCAACAACGAATCTTCGTTCACTCCCAGCGGTCACGTATTCGCCGGCCAGCACTTATACTACAGCACATGAACCCCCGAGAGCACATCAATCCCCGAGCTTGCCTGATGATGTCGCTGGCCGTCGCCGGCCTGCTCGCCGCGAGTCTCCCCGCACCGGCCGATACGGTCAAGCTCAACGGCCGCCCGCCGTTCCGAAAAGTCACGGTGACGGACTTTCGAGACGGGCGCCTCGTGTTCCGTGGCATTTCCCGGCAACTGCTGCGGAAGCCGCTGAAGGTGGTCTTGTGGGTTCAAATCGACGGCCAGCCCGCGCTGAACCGGGCTGAGCAGGCTGCGGCCGGCGGTGATTGGCACGTTGCCAACGCCGCCTACCAGGAGGCATTGGACGCCGCCGCCGCGGGTTGGCTACGCGATCTTATCAGCGTACGACTGTCGCGGGTCAGCGAGCGCGGCGGGCGGTTTGACGGGGCCGTGAGGCTGTACCTGAAGACTCTGGCCGAGCAGCCGACGCTGGCCGCCCAGTGCCGGCCACGCAGCCCCGGTGCTCCTGGATCGCCGGCCAATCGGCAGGCTCGGCAGGCTCTGATGGCTTTTTTGGGGGATTCGCCGCCCCCGGCAGCCGTTTCGGCGGCCCGGACGCTGCTCCTGGAGTTGCTGCTCTATGACGGGGTCGAGCCATTGCCGGAGGAGCTGAGGCCGCTGGAATCCAGCGAGAATGCGACCACGCGGCCGGCGCCGGCGGCTGATCGTACGCCGCTCGGCATACTCCCGGACGACGATCCAGCGCCGGCGACGACGCGCCGGGCCCAACTCCCGCCCACCCTGGCGGCCGACTCACTGGTTCTGGCTGCCGCCCGAGCCGCGCTGCACGATGGGAATCCCGGCCGAGCCGAGCGGCTGGTGGATCGTGGACTACCCTATGTGAAGCCCGGCGAGCGCGGGCCGTGGCGGATCGTTCTGGGGCGTTGCCGTATCGCCGACGGGCAATTGGTTCTGGCCGCCGACGACTTGCTTGCTCTGTCCGCGGATGCTCGCGAGCAAGCCACGGCGCCCCTGGCGCTGTACTATGCGGGTTTGGCCCACGAGCGGATGGGGCGGACCGATGTGGCTCAATCGCTCTACGCCGAACTGCTGGAACGCGACAACCTTGCGAACGAGGTCCAGACGCTGGCTCGAGCCGGCCTGGCACGGATAGCGACTGACGCGGCGGGCGGCACGCCGCCGGATGGCGAAGATCCGCTGCGGGAAGAGTAATGAAGCGACCGCGGACATACTTCCTGGAGACCTTCGGTTGCCAGATGAACGTGCTGGACAGCCGGTTGGTGGAAGGTCTGCTGCGAGGTTTGGGCCTCAGCAGCGTGGACCGCGCCAGGGCGGCTGATGTGGTTCTTTTCAACACGTGCAGCGTTCGCCAGCACGCCGAGAACAAAGTGCTGTCGCGACTGGGGCGGCTCAAATCGCACAAGCAGCGCCGGCCGCACGCGGTGTTGGGCGTGATCGGTTGCATGGCCGAGCGGCAGAAGGAGGAGTTGCTGGCGAGCGTGCCACACCTGGACCTGCTGTGCGGTCCGGGCGAACTCAACCGGCTGCCGGCGCTGATCGAGGACGTCTGGGAGCGGCGACAGCAGGTTGCGGCCCTGGCCGGCATGCAGTCGCGGCGCACCGACGTCGTCGAGCGGGCCTTGCAGTACGACAGCGTCGAGGCCCTGGATCAGTCGCGTGAGGCCGAGCCGGGCGAGAGCGTCCTGCAATCCTTCGTGCGCGTGCAGCGCGGCTGCGACAAGTTCTGCACGTATTGCATCGTGCCGTTCGTTCGTGGCCACGAGCGCAGCCGCTCGCCGGCGCACATCCTGGATGAGGTGCGCCAACTGGCCGGCGGCGGGTGCCGCGAAGTGACACTGCTGGGTCAGACCGTCAACTCGTACGTGCATCAAGACCAGGGGCCGGCGGTCCGTTTGGCACAACTCCTCGAGCGCGTTCACGAAGTCGAGGGTATCGACCGTATTCGCTTTGTTACCAGCCATCCGGCGGACTGGGACGAGGACATCTTCCGCGTCATGCGCGACTATCCCCGCGTGTGCCCCTACCTGCACATCCCGGCGCAGAGTGGTTCCGACCGCGTTCTCAAGGCCATGAAACGTGGCTACACGGCCGCCGAGTACATTAACCTGATGGATACGGCGCGGAAGTACGTGCCCGACATCGCGCTGGCGGGCGATTTCATCGTCGGCTTCTGCGGCGAGACCGACGCTGACCACCAAGCCACGATCGATCTGATTCGCCGCGTGGAGTACAAGAGCCTCTTTGTCTTCAAGTACTCGCCGCGGCCCGGCACCAGCTCCGATCGCGCCTGGGCGGACGACGTTCCGCTGGCCGCAAAGAACGAGCGCAACAACGAACTGCTGCACGTGCAGAGCGAGATCAGCCTGCGCCGGAAGCAGACGCTTGTGGGCCAGACGGTCGAAGTGTTGGTCGAGGGCTATAGCAAGGCCGCTCGCCGGCTTCGGGCAAACGAGTCCGACGCGGATGCCGACGGGCCGGTACGTGGCGAGGCTGCGGCCCGGCCCAGCGGCATCTCCGCGACCCGGCAACAGCTCATCGGCCGCACGCCGCACGATCTAATCGTGGTGTTTGACGGCGCCGACGAGCACATCGGTGCGCTGGTCAATGTCGACGTGGAGTCGGTGTCGGCGCTGACCGTCTTCGGGCGGATCGACGGCGTGGCCTCGCCCGCACGGCGAAAGTCTACCGGGACCGGGGCTGGGACGGCGCCGGGGGCATCATTGCCAGCGGCGGGGGGGTAGGCGTTGGGTGCCATGTGGGACCGGTTGTGCGCTACGCTTCACCTTCGGTGCCCAACCGGTCAGTTCACGGCTGTTCGCGTGGGCATGCGACGCCTAGCACTGCTCAAGAGCAGTGGCACCAGTTCCGATCGACACGCGACCGGTCAAGTATGCGTTGACAGAGTGCCAGTGCCGCGATCAGCGATCATTTGGCGGTTGGGCTCCGCCGCGCCGGATGGCAGCGCTGCCGAACCGCGCGCGGATTTCGTCCGCCGCCCGATCCAGAGCGCGCTGCCGCTTGTCGTCGGGCTGCTCGAATAGCGACAGTTGACGGCTTGATTCAGTTCCCAGATGCGACACTCCGACGCCGATCAGCCGTACGGGGCCCAGCGGTGCGGCGGCCCAGGCATCAAAAAGCCCAACGGCCGCGTGCCAGAATTCGTCCGTGCGGTCGGTGGGGGTATCGAGCATCGTGCCGCGCGTGATCGTGTTAAAATCGCCGGTGCGAATTTTGACCGTTACGTTGCGCGCCAGGCGAGCTTGGCGGCGCAGTCGTGCGGCGACCTGCTCCAGCAGACCCAGCAGCACGGCGCGGACGTGCTCCATGTCGTCGATATCAACCGCGAAGGTGTATTCGTGGCTGATGCTCTTGGCCTCGCGGTCCGTCACTATTGGCCGCTCGTCAAGGCCGCGTAGCAGGCTGTGAAACACGGTGCCCGCGCTGCCGAACTCGCCCCGCAACTGGTCTGCGTGCAGACGCCGAGCGTCGCCGAATGTGTGAACGCCGAGTTCCTCGAAGCGTTTGAGCGTGACTGCGCCGGCGCCCCAGAGCCGCTTGAGCGGGAGCGGGTCGAGGAATTCCTGGATGGCGTCGGGCGGCACCACGACCAGACCGTCCGGCTTTCGTAAGTCGCTGGCGATCTTGGCCAGGAACTTGTTGGGCGCCACGCCGACGGAGGCGCCGAGCTGGGTCTCCTCACGGACGCGGAGCTTCAGTTGGCGTGCGATCTCGACGCCGGTTCCGAACAGCCGCTGGCACCCGGTCACATCCAGGAAGGCCTCGTCGATCGACAGCGGCTCGACCAGCGGCGTAAAACGCTCGAAGATCGCGAACACCTGCTGCGAGACCTCGGCATAGCGACCCATGCGCGGGTGGACGATCGCCGCTTGCGGGCACAGACGCAGCGCCCGGGACATGGGCAGAGCGCTGTGGCAGCCGAACTTGCGGGCCTCGTAGCTGGCCGCCGAGACGACGCCTCGGCTGTTCGGATCGCCGCCAACCAATACCGGACGGCCGCGCAGCTCGGGATTGTCGCGCTGTTCGACGGCGGCAAAGAACGCGTCCATGTCGATGTGCAGAATCTGTCGGTCTAAGACGCTGCTCATAGGTCCGCCAGGCGGGTCTGCTCCTCGATGCAGAAGCGATCGGTCATTCCCGCCACATAGTCCGTCACGACGCGCCATACACCTTGTTCGCCGATGCGCTTGAGAAACCGTGGCGGCAGATGTGTGGGATCGTGGACGTAGGCCTCAAAGACGGTCCGCAGAATCTGCCGGCCCTGTTCGTCGGCCCGCTCCATTTGCTCGCTGCGATACACATGCGTCAAGAGAAAGTGGTTCAGTTCATCGAGTTGGCCGTCAAGTTCGTCCGATAATCCCGGCCATCTGTCAGCGGGAGACGTGGAGCTACGCTCGCCGCGCCCGGCGATGTCTTCCAGCACCCGCCGCTGGATGCGATCGACCGTTGGTTGCAGCCAGCCGCGCCACTCGGCGACCGAATCCTCCGGGCCGCGATAGGCCCAGCGCCACAGTTCGACAGCGCGCATCATCGCCGGCGTCAGCAAGCCCGCGTGAAGGCCGTCCAACAGATCGTGCAAGCCGTATGCCAGGCTGTCCGCCAGGTCGGCCGCTCGGCCCTCCGGCGGCGGAGGCTGACCATCCTGGAGCGGGTGCGACCCGGGTTGGTCATAGCGGGTGTCGTGCTTGGCCAGGCACTCGCGCACCACGTGCGTCAGATTCAGCCCGCGGAACTCGGGGTACGGATGCTCGAGATGCTCGACGATTCGCAACGAGTGGCGATTGTGCTCAAACCCGCCGTGCGAGCGAAGGCACTCATCGAGAGCTTGTTCACCGGCGTGTCCGAAAGGGGGGTGCCCCAGGTCGTGGGCCAACGCCGTAACTTCGGCCAGTTCCGGATTCAGCCCGGCGGCGCCGGCCAGACAACGGGCCTGGTGGGCCACTTCGAGCGTGTGCGTCAGCCGGCTGCGGACGTGGTCGCTATCGGGAGCGACGAAGACCTGCGTCTTGTGCTGCAAGCGGCGGAAGGCCGCCGAGTACACGACACGCTGCCGGTCGAGTGCCAAGGGGCTCAGCACGGCCGCCAACGGATCGTCATGCTGGCGTGAGAAATCCAACTCGCGCATGGTTGCGATTATACCTCGCCTCGTGGGCAAGTCAAAGTGCGTTAGGCGAACGTTAGGGAAGACGCGATTCTCGTGGGCATGCGCGGCGCCGCCGCTACTCCAGGCCGCGCGCCAGGTCGGCAATCACCTCGCTGACAACGTCGGCAACTTGCGTGCCGCTCGATCCTTGCTCAACGGCTGCGTTCATTCGGCGTACGATGGCACTCCCGACGATCGCGCCGTCCGCAACCGTGCAAACCGCACGCACGTGCTCGGGAGTAGCGATCCCGAAGCCGACGCAGATGGGCTTGTCGGTCTCGCGGCGTAACTGCCCAACCTGGGCGGCCAGGTCGGCGGGCAGGCTGCCGCGCTCGCCCGTGACACCCGCCAACAACTGGTAATAGATGAACGGCTCGGACAGTTCAACGATCCGGCGACGGCGTTGGGCGCCGGTGGTGGGGGCGATCATCATGACCAGCGGGCAGTCGCACTCGCGTCCGATGGCCGCCAACTCGCCCGCTTCCTCGAACGCCAGGTCCGGCACGAGCAAGCCGTCGAAGCCGGCCGCCGCCGCCGCCGCGACGAATCTCCGTGGATCACGGCGATAGACGATCGAGTAGCTGACCATGGCTACCAGAGCGACGTCGATCTCGGCCCGGCCGGCCCGCAACTCGCTCAGCAGCGAATCCAGCTTGAATCCACGCTCAAGGGCGCGCGAGAACGAAGTCTGGATTACCGGACCGTCGGCGATCGAATCCGAGAACGGGATCCCGATCTCGACACACGCGCAACTCCGCGAGTCGATGCGGCGAAGAATCTCGACCGTCGTGCCGGCATCCGGATATGCGCCGGTTATGTATGGCAACAAGGCCGGCCGTCTCGCGGCCCGAAAACGCTCGAATGCTGAGTACAGGCGGTTCATGGTCGCCAGTTTACCGCAATTGCTCAACATGTGCTGGCCCGGTCCGGGCAAGCGACGTGCGGTCTTATCGGTCGGCGCCGGTGATGGTCCCATAATTCCATTTCGGCCACCGGGGACTTGATTCGGCCACAGCCGAGCGTGTATGTTCGTAGTGCGCAGGCGGACGACACATATGTCTCCTGTTGCGTTTACGAGCAGTTTGTGGATAGCCGAACAAGGAAGGGTGAGAATGACAAGTACTCGAACCACCGCTGTTGGACTGTGCGCGCTCTTCGCGGCTCTGGGCTGCCTCACGCAGGCCCGGGCGGAATGCGAACCCGGCTGGCTAGGCTCCCAGACTATCGCGGGCCTCAGCAGCACGGTCGCAAAGCTGACGGTCTTTGACGATGGTTCGGGACCGGCGATCTACGCCGTCGGCTCCTTCACCCAAGCTGGTGGCAACCCTGCCAGCCGGGTCGCCAAATGGGACGGCGTGTGCTGGTCTGAAGTCGGGGGCGGCGCCAACGGCTCGGTGGCGGCGATGACCGTCTTTGACGACGGAACGGGGCCCGCGCTGTACATCGGCGGGCAGTTCACCATCGTTGGCGGGGACGTGCCCGCCAACCGGGTCGCCAAGTGGGACGGCCTGAACTGGTCGCCGCTGGGGGACGGCTTCGAGGGCACTTTCAACGGCGACGTCAACGTCCTCTTCGTGCATGATGACGGCGGCGGCCCCGCGCTGTACGCCGGCGGCCTCTTCGAATTCAGCGGTCCCGAGTCGATGAACCGCATCGCCAAGTGGGACGGCGCCTGCTGGACGGCGCTGGGCGAAGGAATCGGCGGCAACGGCTTGCTGTTCGTGTGTTCGCTCGCCACCTGGCATGACGGAGAAAACGCCATGCTCGCCGTCGGCGGTTCGTTCACGACCGCGGGCGGCAGCCCCGCCAACCACATCGCCCTGTGGGATGGCGAGTCCTGGAGCGCTCTGGGCAGCGGGATGTCCGGCTTATTCGCGTACGTGTCCGGCCTGGGCACCTTCGACGACGGAACCGGCTCGAAACTGTACGCCTCCGGATCATTCGTCTCCGCCGGCGGCACACCCGTGAGTTCGATCGCCGCCTGGGACGGCGCCAACTGGGCACCACTCGGTAGCGGCCTCGACGGCCGCGGTAATTCACTCACGACCTATACCGGCCCGACCGGTACCGAACTATACGTCGGCGGGGCGTTCACAACCGCTGGCGACGCCCCCGCCAACCGCTTGGCCAGTTGGGACGGTTACGAGTGGACACCAGTGGGCAACGGCGTCGATGGCGACGGATCCGTATACATCAAAACGCTGCTCGTTCACGATACGCCTGACGGTCCAACGCTGGCGGTCGGCGGGCTCTTCGACACTGCCAACGGCGAGCCGGCCGGGAACATCGCCCTATGGCGCTGCGAGCCGCCGCCGATGGGGGCCTGTTGTCTTCCGGACGGCGCCTGCACCGAGCTGCCGGAAGGAGGCTGCCTGGCTTCGGGCGGCGATTATCAGGGCGACGAGATCCCCTGCATGCCAGAACTCTGCCCGCAGCCCATCGGCGCTTGCTGCTATCCGGACGGTACCTGCACCC
>CAZUCH010000105.1:0-4177 GCA_964619045.1 uncultured Planctomycetales bacterium
GGTTTCATGCAGCGTTTCGGAAACCGCCGTTATGACGGTCCCGATTCGTGGGTTGAGGTGGGCAACACCAAGTTGCAGCAAAGGCCGGTGGGGGCGATGTGGATTCCGAACCGCGTGACCGTCATGCCCGATGATGGCGTGTGGCCGTGGAGCTACGAGGATTGGTGGGAAGATTATTATCTCATGCGGGCCGCCATGGCCGGCGTCCCGGATACGGGGTACATCCCGAAGGCGCCCGAGTGGAATCCGCTCATACCGTGGATGATCGAGTTCGATCCCGATGATCCGGCCATGGGTGGTGAAGAGCCTGCCGCCCGGGCGTTCAACCCGAACTGTGGCGGAGACAAGGCGCGATCGCGCTTCTTCCCGATGTCGCGTAACAAGCAGTACATGGTCGAGCTTTGGAGTACCGTGGCTGGCGACTGGATTAGTGAGACGGCTCCGGATGCCGCTGCCTATGCGACGGCGTGGGGCGAACCGCGGGAGCCACTGCAACTGGATACCGAACCTCCCTGGTGTGGTCACGTGGATTCCTCCAACCGCCCTTGGGAGGACGACGATCCCGAACTGCATCCGAACTTCCCGTACTACATAGACGCCGGTGACGGGTCGGTCGAGGGGTCGCCGACGGGCAGCATTTATCCCGATACGCGTGGTTTCTACGACGGGCCGGCGGAGTTTGACGACCTGCCCTCGTCGCAATACCACGCTCGCGACCCAAGCGGTCTGTGGAACTTCGGGCCCAGCTACGGCAATGGCGGCGACGGACGGTTGGGAGAGGTCACGTCGGTGGGGAATACTGACCCCTTCGGCCAGGACTTTGGGTCGGAGGATCCGGGTTCGCCCGGTGGGCCTGACGGCTTCATCGCCGCCGGTGGACCCACGGCCTACAACGTTCACGGCACCAGTGGCTATGATGCCGGCAACGTTCTGAATCTCGAGTACCTGACGTGGATGCGTGAGGCGTTCAGCGTGGCGCCCGGGGGGCTGGCATCGGATGGGACAACATGGTACAGCGTGAATCGGGTCACGCGGTACCTGGTCGAGCTCGACTACGATGACGTGAGGATATCGACGGACGCAATCCCGATCGGCCCGCTTGGCAACACGCCCAGCGGCGACTTGATCAACATAGTGGCGTTGACGTTCAACACGGTCAACGACACGTTGTGCGGTGTCCATTACAACGCGAATGCCGCGAACCAGGATGAACGGCACCAACTGTACACGATAAATACAAACACGGGCGCTGCGACGCTGGTGGGCAACATCTCTGGGCTGACGGCGCCGGTGGCCGACATGGCCTTCAACCCCAGCGGCGATCCTTCAATTGACTCGCTGTGGCTGCTTGTTAACGACGTCTTTGGGCCCGACGATGTAACGTCGGAGTTGTGGACAATCGGCACGGTTCCCTCTTCCGGCTCGTTGGAGGCCACGTTCGTGGAGCAGTTGGGCTACGCGGGAGAGGGCGTTCAAGGACTGTGCTACGACCCGACCGACGGGGGAACGTTGTACACGCGCAGTGTGGGTTGGTGGGCCATGTCGGAGGTGTTGGAATTTGATGGCGACATCTGGGAAGCGCCTGACAACCTGTGGCCGAACGAGTGGCTGCCGTTTGATATTACCGCGCTGGTGTATACGCAGAATGCCTTTGTAATGCTCAGCCTGGCGGATACCTGGTACGAATTGCCGCCTGGTGGTGAGGCCGCCGCCCGTGGCGGTCTTGGTTTCGCCGAGGATTTCAAGGCGGTGATGAAACACGACTACAACCTGGACGGTTTGCTCGACCAGGGTGAGGTGCGTGACGCCGGCACCGAGAACTACACGGTTGACGCGTGGAATGCGACGGTCAACGACGGTCGTCCGGACAGTGACTATCCGTTCAACCGCCGCCGTCTTACTGAGGATGTGGTGGCCGCGCTGGATGCCAGTACGGACTGGGACGAGTTGGTGATGGCCGGCGAGTTCATGGGCACCCCCCTGAACTTCCTGCACTCGGTTATTCTGCTGCCGCCGGGGATCATCCCGGACGGTTTGGCGCCGGGTGGACGTCCGATCTTCGTGTTGCCGGCTCCGGGCATGGATCTACCGATCACCGTGCAGGAAGACGACATCGGCAGCCCGCTGTCGCCGATTTATTTCTCAGACTGGGCCTTGCCGCTGGGCGGCACCGGCGAGACCGGTCTACCGACTTACGGTTTTGGGATCCAGACCACGTCCCACGAGTGGCTGCACGTCTGGGAAAGCTACCCTGACCTGTACGATTACGATGAGTACGGCGGCGGCTTCGTCGAGTACCCGGTGGGTTATTGGGATCCGATGTCCGGTCCGATGGTACACCCCGCGCCGCCGCTCAAGCAGGCCGGTGTGGGGCTCGAGGTCTTCGGGACCGACCACTCTCCGTGGCTGGAGGTCACCGATCTGCGGGACGTCCTGAATCCGCTCGAGGAGACCCAGGTTGTTCTGCCGGACTATGCCTTCTTCCCCGGTGGTTCGGCGTATGCGTTCAAGAATCCCAGCACGCCTGGTGAGGTAACGGACAGCGGCAACTTGACCGGCGAGTGGTTCTACTTCTGGCGCATCACCGACACCGAACCTGAGGTGCCGAACCAGATCAACTTCTCCCGCTATGCTCCGGGCGAGGGCGTGCTGATCATGCACACCGACTTTGGAGACAACCCCGAAGGCTTGCCGCAGCAGCAGCGCATCGGCGGCCACTTCATGTGGACAATCGTCCAGGCCGATGGCCTTGACGAGTTGGGCGGGGGCATCAACCAGGGCGACCTGGGCGACCCGTTCCCGGGCAGTGTCGGAGTCACCACGTGGAACGGGGACACCGATCCGGACTCGCGCTGGTGGGGACAGATCCGCAGCGGTCTGGAGATTCGCGACGTCCAACACTACGACAACTACTCGGTTGTCACGTTCTTCTGGAAGCAGTTCATCGTTCCGGCGTTGACCTTTGACCGTCCGCCGGCCTTCATGGTGGTCAACGGCTTGTTGAACCTGAACTACGAGGCGTTCGACGGTTGGGGTGGCACCATATTGCACTTCTACTACGACGATGACGGCTCGGGTTATGACGGTACTCTGGTAGGCTCCCAGGTGAAGGGTGACACCGGCATCGTGCAGCAGGAGTATGCGGTGCCCGTCGGGCTCCTCTCCGATGGCGATGCTTACTTCTATGCCCGGCTCGAGCCGGGGCCCGGCCAGGACGGCATCGTCGATCCGTCATTCTCGCCGCCGCGGGCCGACGTCAGCAACCGTGGACGCGGCAAGGTCGTTGATCACGTGGCCTACGGCACTCACATAGGCTACCCTCATGACACACCGAAGAGCGTGTTCGTGGACACGGACTTGTCGTTCCTGGAGATGTGGCACCTGACGTGTGTGAACGACTCCGTCGCGGGAGCCGAGTTGTGGCGCGTCGATGGTTCGATCTCGGGCGTGCAGCAGGATGGCACCGGCGCCGACTTGTTGGCCACCACGGGTGCCGAGTACGCATCAGCCGATGGTAGCGTCCAGTTCACCGTCATCTCGCAGGCGGACGTGGGCACCAGTGCCAATGTTACCAACGCCGGCAGCCAGTATCTGCTGGAAGACCTGAGTACCACGTTTGTCGCGTCGGACTTCAAGCCCAAGGACATCGTGCGCATCACGGGCGGTACCGGCGTCAACCTCGGCTTCTACACGATCATCTCGGTGCCCTCGGGGCACGTGTTGCGCCTCAGCGCCAACGCCGGCAACTCGCTGGGCGCAAGCAACGTGTCTTATCGCGTGCATGCCTTCTCGGCAGGTTCCCAGGACGGCAGTCAGCCGCCCGACCGATTCCAGTTCCAGACCACCGGCAAGACGCCGTACAGCCTGCCGGTCTTGATTCAGAGCGGCCAAGCGCTGCCGCAGTTGTATCCGGAGCTGACGGTGACCTACCCCGAAGACGAGAGCAACCCGGGACGCGAAGTGCCGCTTCTTGTGCAGTTCGACGCCACCGGCTCGCTGGACGAGTTTGGCCAGCCCTCCGGTTTGCTGCAGTACAATTGGAGCTTCGGTGACGGTTTGGCCGACGACGTTGGGCTGATCAGAGGGCACACCTACACGACTGTCTATGGCCAGGAAGTGACCGTGCCGACGGATGTAACCGTCACGCTGACGGTTACCAAGCCCAGCAACGGCCTGG
>CAZUCH010000105.1:4277-8710 GCA_964619045.1 uncultured Planctomycetales bacterium
GACGTCGATGGCGACGGTGATGGGGACGCTTGCGACCCCGACAGCGACAACGACGGCGTCAACGATGGGGTCGACAACTGCCGCAACACGCCTAACGCCAGCCAGGCCGATGCGGATCTGGATGGCATCGGCGACGTCTGTGACGCCTGCCCCAACGACCCGAACAACGACATCGATGGCGACGGCGTCTGCGGCGACGTGGACAACTGCGTCAACACCGCCAACCCCAACCAGGCCGACTTCGACGCCAACGGCGTGGGCGACGCCTGCGAAACCGATGACGACGCGGATGGTGTGGGCGACGGCACCGACAACTGCTTGGGGCACTACAACCCCGATCAGTCCGACTTCGACGGCGACGGCATCGGTAACCAGTGCGACAACTGCCTGTACACCGCCAACGCCAATCAGGCCGACGCTGATGGCGATGGTTTCGGCGACGTCTGCGACAATTGCCCGACCACCTACAACGTCCGGCAGCTCGACTCCGACGGCGACGGCATCGGCAATGCGTGCGACTCGAAGGACGACTCGGCCACGGCCACTGATGACGACGGTGACGGCACGCCCGACACCGTTGACAACTGCCTGGACCTCTTCAACCCCGATCAGGTCGACTCCGACCTGGACGGCGTTGGTGACGCCTGCGATCTCTGCCCGAATGACCCGGACAATGACGCCGACGGCGATGGCATTTGCGGCGACGTGGATAACTGTCCAGGCACGGCCAACGTCGACCAGCTCGACACCGATGTCGATGGCATCGGCGACGTCTGCGACACCACGCCGGGTACCGGCACGGGAGATGACGGCACCGGCGACGACGGTACCGGCGATCAAACCGGACTGGATCTGCCTGATCCGGCGGCAGGTGCCGGGTGTTGCCCGACGACCGGCTCGCTGATGTTGACGCTCGGCGCCATCGGGTTGCTGAAGACCCGACGCCGCAACGGTCGCTAGTCACCGGCTGAGCACGCAATAGTCAAACAAGACACGCCCGTCACGGTCACCGGCCGCGGCGGGCGTTTTCTGTCCTCATCGTGGGGCGGCGCTCTGCCGCGGCTACTCAGTCAAGCCCCAGTTGCGCGGCATGTTCTGCCACAGCAAGTATGCCTCCGGCGTTTCGAACTCCCAGCAACGCTCGATGTGACCTTGGAGTGCCACCGACGGCCCGGACCTCGCCCTGTAGCATTCGGCGGCGAGACCTGCCTACGGGTGCGTCGGCCGGGCTTTTTCGGCTTTTGGGGCGGTCTTCGGGAACTGGGGGCGTGGGGAGGGCGTCCAATGTACTGGCGACGGGGAAAGGGTGCCCCCGCCGGTCGGGCGTCGATAAGACTGGCCAAGACCCCGGCCAAGTTACTATAATGCCAGAGTGGCATCGTCCGATGATCCGTCTATGGATCGGCCAAGCGATGCCAAGCGCCAAGGAGGCCCGGTATGACCAGGAAACTGACCGTGGGACTGATGATCGTGCTGCTGACTGGCAGCGTCTGGGCTCAGGACGCCGGAAAGCCTCGCAGCGCCGCTCCTCGGGCACAGGGCTCACAGACGTTGCGGGCTCTGAACCAGCGCATACCGCAGTTGATGTTCGATGAAACGCCCTTCGAGCAGGTCGTCGACTGGCTGAGCAATCTCACCGAAATGAACATCTCGGTCCGCTGGCAGGTGCTCGAAGATGCCGGCGTCGATCGCGACACCCCCATCAGCGTGCAGGCGCGCAACTTGCGCGTATCGCAACTGCTTTGGATGATCATGAACGAAGCCGGCGGCACCGATGTCAGGCTGGCCTACCGGGCATCCGGTCGCCTGCTGATCCTGTCCACCGTCGAGGATCTCAACCGTGAGATGATCACGAAGGTCTACGACGTCGCCGACCTGCTATTCACCATACCACAAGCCCAAGTCCCCCAGATGAACGTCTCCCAGGGCATGGGGCAAGGTGGCAGTGGTGGCGGTGGCGGAGGGGGTGGAGGCGGTGGAGGCGGGATGTTCCAGGGCGGTCGCCAGAACCGACAGCAGGACGTCACCACGCAGGGCGGTGGCACACAGATGGGCGAGCTGATCGACATCATCCGCCAAACCGTCGAACCCGACAGTTGGCGTGTGAACGGCGGCCTGGGGTCGATTACGCCGTTCCAGAACAGCATCATTGTTCACAACACGCTCGCCGTACACCAGCAACTCGGCGGGTATGTATCGACCAAGGACATCACCGGCCCTTGATGCCCGGCGGGGCCGGGGCCAGTCGCCGGCGACCAGACACGCAGCCAGACCACACAGAGTTCGATGCCTGATTCGAAGGAACTCCTGCCGATCTTCCTGACGGTGTCCGCCGTCACGGTCTTTGCAGTGGCCGGGCTCTACACGGCGGCCGCCGTCCGGCGTTGGGCGCAGGGTGAGCGCTCCACCAAGACCTTCAGTCTTGAGGATCTGCGCACCATGCGCGCAAGCGGCGAGATCACCGAAACCGAGTTCAAGGCCTTGCGAGCCGCGCTCCTGGCTCAGATGGCGGCGACACTGGGCGACATTCCGGCGCCGCTGGCCGACGCCTCGGACCAAGCGGTCGACGACAGCCCGAATAGCGCCCTCGATGACTAGTACTCTGTCGGCGCTGGTTCGACTTGTTCCGTACCGGTCGGAGTGGGTGCCACTGATGGAGGCTGACGGAACACAAGCTCGATGAGCCCCCGCACATTGATGCCCAGGTTCGTCCACTACGTGGCTGGTCAATCGACGGCCGGGAGCGATCACGGCGCAGCGTCGGCTGTTTGAATCGGGAGCTCGTGCCGCTATAATGCTTCATGTAAGAGCCCTGACCCCGTCGAGAAGATAGGTGTTGACGGTAATCCGCGATCCGTAGCGGGCAAGGGACAAGGAGAGTCAATGGCTAGCAGTCGTGGATCGTCGAGTGGGCGTGGACGACGCTCCAGTGTGTGCAGTTTCTGCGGCAAGAGTCACCGAGACGCCGGCCCGATGGTCGAGGGCGCCAGTGACGTCTTCATTTGCTCTGCGTGCATCGAGCTGTGCCACAACCTGATACGCGAAGAGCGCCGCCGAAACGACAAGGGCAGCCGTCGCCAGAAGACCATGCCCAAGCCCCGCGAGATATTCGAGTTTCTCGACCAGTATGTCGTCGGACAGAATCTGGCCAAGCGGGCCATCGCGGTCGCGGTACACACGCACTACAAGCGTCTGGCTCACGCCGACCAGATGGACGAGAGCGACGTCGAGATCGACAAGAGCAACATCCTGCTCATCGGCCCGACCGGGTGCGGCAAGACACTGTTGGCCCGCACTCTGTCCCGTGTGCTGAATGTGCCGTTCGCCATCGGCGACGCGACGACGCTGACCGAGGCCGGCTACGTCGGCGAAGACGTCGAGAATATCCTCCTGCGTCTGCTGCAAGCCGCGGACTACGACGTCGAGGCCGCTCAGCGCGGCATCATCTACCTCGACGAGATCGACAAGATCGGCAAGACGTGGAACAACGTCTCGATCACGCGTGACGTCTCCGGAGAAGGCGTCCAGCAGGCCCTGTTGAAGATGCTCGAGGGCACCATCAGCAACATCCCGCCCCAAGGCGGGCGCAAACACCCAGAACAGCAGTACATTCAACTCGACACTTCCAACATCCTGTTCATCTGTGGCGGGACGTTCGTCGGGCTCGACAAGATCGTCAGCAAGCGACTGGGCCGCAAGAAAATCGGGTTCTCGCTGGAGCAACGGGCCGTGGACGAGGTCAAGGATCTCGGCGGACTGCTTGAACAAGTGACGCCCGACGATCTGATCGAGTTCGGCATGATCCCGGAGTTCGTCGGCCGATTGCCGATCATCACTCCACTGACACCGCTGGATGTGTCGGCCCTGATCGAGATCATGACCGAGCCGAAGAACGCGGTCGTCAAGCAGTACCAGAAGCTGTTCGAGATGGAGAAGGCCAAGCTCGAATTCACACCAGCGGCCTTGGAGGAAATAGCCACGCGGGCCATGGCACGCGACACCGGCGCCCGCGCCCTGCGCTCCATCACCGAGGAGTTCATGCTCGAAGTGATGTTCGAGCTACCCGAGCTCAAGCCCAATACAACGTATGTAGTCACGCCGGAAGCGGTGCGCGGCGAAGTTGACCTTCTGGCCCCGGGCCGGCGGCGCAAGGAATCGGCCTAGCAGTCCGCGCAGAAAAGAACTCTGTTCAATGAGACGCAGCGGCCGACCTCCGAGTCGGCCGCAGTGTGCGGTCAGCCGCCGCCGATGCGCACGGCGGACTGTTAGACCTATCCCAGAACAGGTGGCAGAGCCGGGGCTGCGCCACATGGCCACGGCTGCTTCCCCCCCCCACCAGCGCCTCGCGCCGCGGCGGAACCTCGATCAATAAAAAACGGTACGCGGGCCGTCGGGGACGGAGTCATGCCAGGAATGATCGTGGGCGGGGGTTG
>CAZUCH010000106.1:0-4038 GCA_964619045.1 uncultured Planctomycetales bacterium
CGTTCACTGGTGGTCTGGGTCGCGATACCGACTGGTATCAGATCCAGATCGATGACTGGGCCGTTCTCAACTTGGACTACAACGCCGAGTTCGACATCCGCCTGGACCTCTACGACGCTGCACTGGGTTGTGAGGCCGAGCCGATTGCGGGCTTCTACGGCCTGAGGTGCGAGGAGCAGGATGATCTGGGTCCGTGCATCGAACCGGGTATCTACTGGATCAAGGTCTACCCGGCCACGACCGCTCCGGCCGCGATTCCATGTAATAACCCCGCTCGCGGTGCGTACTGGCTGCTCATCGAGACTTGCGCCGGCTGCAACCTCGACTGCGTCACCGGGACGTGCGACGGAACCGAGAACGAGACCTGCGAAAACAACGACGTGAACGGCGGTTGCACCGGCAACATGGTGTTCGATCCGTTCGTCCCGGGCCAGTGGTACTGCGGTACGTTGGATTACGTCAGCTCGCGTGACTTCGACTGGTGGCAGTACAGTGGTTTCGCAGTCGATACCCCTGTCACTGTCCAGTGGCGGGCCGAGGTTCCGGCCAAGCCTGTCATGCTGACCCAGCCCACGGCGGCGGGTTGTGACGGCCCGTGGTGGCACCTGTCCGCCACGCAGGCCACTTGCGAGGATCTTACGTGGAACTCGCCGGACGACGTTCTTGCCGGTTTCCCGTTCAACGTCCTGTGGTTGATCACTGGTGATCAGGGCAACGAAAGTGGCTACGGCTTCCCGGTCGCTCCCCTGACCTTCCCGTGCGGCGAAGGCCTGAATGACTACCGCTTCCGCATAGTCGCGGCTGCTGCCGCTCCGGCTCAGACCGAGAAGCAGGCATCCTCGAGCGAGCGTCCGGCGAGCATCCCGGATCGCTACATCCCGTAGTTTGGCATTGATTTGATGCCGTGATTCAGGCTGGCGGATACCGCCGCCAGCTTGGTTCGCGGCTCGAGAAATCTCAACAAGACGCCGGCACCCCATGAGCATCGCTCACGGGGTGCCGGCTCTTTTGTTGGTTGGTTGGGTTCGCCAATCAGAACCCCGAGCGTAAGCGAGTGGGTTTCGGCGCCGGAGCGTGTGCGAGCGAGTCGGCTCTTAGAGTCGGGGGTCTGTTCTGGCCCGACCGTCAGCGAGCGGGCCAGCGGCCGGTCGCTACAGCTTCGCCGCCAGATAGCGGCCGGTGTGACTGAGCCGGTTGGCGGCGATGTCAGCCGGCGGTCCCTCGGCCACGATTGTGCCGCCGGCCTCTCCGCCCTCGGGCCCCAGGTCGATGATCCAGTCGGCGGTCTTGACCACGTCCAGATTGTGTTCGATGACCAGGACCGTGTTGCCCATGTCCACCAACCGGTTGAGAACCGACAGCAACGTCTGGATGTCCGCGAAATGCAGGCCGGTTGTCGGCTCGTCGAGGACGTACAGCGTGTGGTTCTGAAGGCGGGCACGCTGAGCGGCCGATGCGCTGGGGGGGCCGTTGACGGCGATTGCGTGGGGAGCACCCGTGGCCAACTCGGCGGCCAGCTTCACCCGTTGGGCCTCGCCGCCCGAGAGGGTGTTGGACGGCTGCCCCAGGCGGATGTACCCAAGCCCGACGTCCGACAGCGCCCGGAGCCCCTGCTTGATCTTCTGGAAGCTGTCGAAGAAACGCAGCGCCTCCTCAACACGCATCGCCAGCACATCGGCGATCGACTTGCCGCGATAGCGAATCTCGAGCGTCTCGCGGCTATAGCGCGAACCCTTGCACTCCTGACATTCGACAAACACGTCCGGCAGGAAGTGCATCTCGATACGCCGCGTACCCTGGCCCTGGCAAGCCTCGCAGCGCCCACCCTTGGCATTGAAGCTGAACCGGCTGGCGCTGTACCCGCGAATGCGAGCCTCCTTGGTCTTGGAGTACAGCCGGCGAATCTCGTCAAACACACCCGTGTAGGTGGCGGCATTACTGCGCGGCGTGCGACCTATCGGCGTCTGATCAATCTCAATGACCTTGTCGATCCTGGCGGCCCCGATCAGGCGTTCGTGCGCGCCGGGGCGCTCCTTGGACTTGAACAGCCGGCGCCGCAGGGCGGGCAGGAGTATCTGTGATACCAGCGTGCTCTTGCCGCTGCCGCTGACGCCGGTAACGGCGCACAGCACCCCCAGCGGGAAGCTCACGTCGATGGTGCGGAGGTTGTTCTCGGCCGCGCCGATGATCTTGATGAAGTCCGACTTGCGCACCGGGCGCGGCTCGTCGGGCAGCGGGATTCCATACTCGCCGCTCAGATACTTGCCGGTGATCGAGGTCGGAGCGGCGAGGGCTTCAGCGGCGGGTCCGGCCGCGATGATCTCACCGCCGTGCAGGCCCGCGCCGGGGCCCATGTCGATCAGGTAATCGGCGGCCCGAATGACGTCCTCGTCGTGCTCAACGACAATGACGGTGTTGCCGATGTTCACCAAGTTGCGAATGGACCTGAGCAGGCGCTCGTTGTCGCGCTGGTGGAGGCCGATGGTGGGCTCGTCCAGAACGTAGCACACGCCGACCAACCCGCTGCCGAGTTGCGTGGCCAGACGAATGCGCTGCGCCTCGCCGCCCGACAACGTCGCGCTCGTACGGTCAAGCGTGAGATAGCCCAGGCCGACGTCGACCATGAAGCGCAGCCGCTGGCGAACCTCACGCAGGAGCGGTTCGGCGATCTGAATCGCCTCGCCTTCGAAGGTCAGCTCCTCGAATAGTTCGTGGGCCTCGGAGATTGAGAGGCGCGTGATTTCGTGGATGCCGCGCTCGGCGATCCGCACCGCCAGCGAGGTCGGTTTCAGCCGGGCTCCGTGGCAGTGTTCGCACAGGTGTTCGGATTGAAAACTGCCCAAGCGACTGCGGCTGCCGTTGCTGCCCGCGGCGCGGTAGCGGCGTTGAAGATTGGGGACCACCCCTTCGAACTCGACGCCGTAGCGCTCCGTATCCCGAACAGTCGTGCCATCCAGGATGATCCGGCGCAGGTCGGCGGGGACACCCTCGAAGGGCGTCGCTGGCTTGACATCGAGCGCGGCGCACAACGTGTTCAACACTTTCATGTGCGTGGCGGCGACACGTTTCTTGCCGGTGGACCACGGGGCGATCGCGCCGCCGGTCAATGTCTTGCTCTCGTCCGGCACGATTAACTGGGGGTCGAACACCAGTGTCGTACCCAGACCGCTGCAACGTTCGCAAGCCCCGTAAGGCGAGTTGAAGCTGAAGGCCCGCGGGGCCAATTCGGGCAGGCTCACAGCGCATTGGGTACAGGTGTGCCGCTCGCTGAACACTTCGTCGACCCAGCCCGGGTCGTTGTTACCGCTTGCGGCGTCCTCACGTGCGACGATCAGCGTACCGTCGCCGAGTGCCAGTGCCAACTCGACGGCGTCGGCCAATCGCGAGCGAATGTCGGCCCGCAAGACCAGGCGGTCGATGACCACGTCGATGTCCACTGGCTCAGGCGGCGAGCTGTCGCTCACCTCCTTGACATCGCGCAGTTGGCCGTCGACGCGCGCACGCACGAAACCCTCGCGCTGGATTCGCCGCAAGATCGGCCGCAGGTCGCCCGACTGCCCGCGAGCCAGCGGCGCCAGCACCATCACCCGCGTCTGGTCTGCGTATCCCAGCACGACATCGACAATCTGATCAACCGTGCGGCGAAAAATCCGCCGGCCACACTCGGGACAGTGCGGCGTGCCCACACGAGCGAACAAAACCCGCAGAAAATCGTGAATCTCCGTGGTCGTCGCGACGGTCGAACGCGGGTTGGCGGCGGCGGCTCGCTGCTCGATTGCCAGCGTCGGCGGCAGACCCTCGATCCGCTCGACGGCCGGCTTACCGATCTGCTCGAGGAAGTGGCGCGCGTGGACGCTCAGCGACTCGACATACTTCCGCTGCCCCTCGGCGTAGATCGTGTCGAATGCCAAGCTGCTCTTGCCGGAGCCGCTGAGTCCGGTGATCACGACCAGTTGATCGCGCGGGATCTCGACATCGATGTTCCGCAGGTTGTGCTGTCGGGCGCCAATTACGCGGATAGTCTTCGGTTCCACACTC
>CAZUCH010000106.1:4048-8674 GCA_964619045.1 uncultured Planctomycetales bacterium
CACTCCGCCTCCGCGGGAATATCACAGCAGCGCCAACAGGCGGAGCGTCATCGTCGCCAAGCGACGGATGACCCACCCGCCCAGTCGGTCGCGTTTAGGCCAATTGAGCCATTATACCACGTTTGCCGCCTTTGGGGTGGTGGTCTTCGCCCGCCCCGCCGCCATCAAGTCGGGCCGACGGGCGAGCAGGATGTTCGAGTCGACAAGCGCGGATGCGCCTTGGCACATCAACGAGGTTGTCCCCCACCGCGCACCACCGAACCGGCGGCACCGAGTACATCTCGATTGCCGTGAAGTCCAGATAGTCGTCATCCAGCGCCTTCGACACGCAATGCGTCGCGTGGGTGGGCGCCTTACGGCCGGATGCCCGTCGAGGTCGCCAGACTGTTGAACCGTTTCGACCCGATCGTCCATTCGGGGATGCCCTCTGGCCAGATCGATAGCGAGATGGTGAAGTCGTCGTCGATGTTGTCATACTCCAGCGATACGCCGACGTGCCAGCGCGGCAGCTTGCGGACGTACGCCAGCGTTATCTCGCCCAGATCGCCGCTCTCGATGTCGTACCAGGCCCGCACCGCCGTCGCGTGTTTCTTGTTCAGCCGGTAGTTCCACCCGCCGCCCACCAGGTTCATGTCGATGTCGCCGGCGTAACGCGTACCGAAGACATACGCCAGCCGCGGACTGCGCTCCACCGCCAGCGCAACATTGTGACGATCATAGCTCCAGTCGTTCATATCGACGTTGAAATCGTACAGCAGGCTCGTCGTGTCGCTCAGCCGATAGACCAAATCGCCGGCGATGTAGTTCCGCGTACGGCTATTCTCCGGCCGTAGCGGATTCGCGTACCCGTTGGAGATGTCTTCCCGCCCCTCCGTATTGCCGAATACGCCGGCTTCGAGGTTCAACGTCAGAAGGTCGACCGTGTTACGGCGCCCCTCGGCGCCGCGCTTCGTCTGCCAAGTCTGCCGGACCCCGGCCGTGAAGCCGTAGAAATCGTCGATCGTCTCGATGCCGTAGTCGAACGGCGTAATCAACTCGCTACGCGTGTTGCTATGCGCCCACCAAGCCGCGAAGTCCGGCTTGATGATGTGCCGGATGCGGTGGATGTCGAGCAACTCCGACTTGATCTCGTCGTACACCCGGCTGAAGCTGATTCCCCCGCGAACGCCATACACACCCAGCCCGCGCCACAAGCTGCCATCTTCGAGCGGCTGCCCGTCCCAGTAGCTGCCACGCACGGCGGCGAACGGCACCACGTTCAACGCACCCAGCTTCAACGGCAGTTCGGCTTCCTGACGCGCATCAAGCCGGAACGTCACGTCGCTCGAACCCCAGTTCGCGAACGTCGGGTGCTCAATCAGATACCGATTGTCGAGCAGCCGGCGCACGGCCCCGATCCGCGATTCGTGATACAGCACCACCGGGTCAAGGAACGTGTCCCCAATCCGCCGATACGCCAGTTCCGGCAAGTGCTCGGTCTGTGTAAGAAAATCGAGCATCCGCCAGTTCGCCAGAAACGTGATCGCCTCCGTGTCGCGCGCCCGCTTCAGGTGCAGCAGTGTCTCCTGCTCCTTGTCCGTCCGATACTCGGGCTTGCGGAATTCCTCGAGGAAGTTGGCGTCGCTGATGTACGCCGTCTCGATTGTGGCCTCCCAGTCGTACGGCAGGTAGTGGCGATGGCGCCACAGAACGCGCCCACGCTCACTCGTGCTCGGAGCTTCTTGCGATCGCCGTAACGGCCCCAGATTATCCTCGCCGTCATCGTGGATGTAGTAGCCGCGGAACAAACCATAATGATCTTCGCGGCGATAGTCGACGTTGACGCCGATTGCCGGACCACGGCGCGAGAGGTAATCCAATTCCAGCGTGGCGTCGTAGCCCGGCGGAGGCTCGACACCCAGCAGGTTGAACAAGTACCAGGATGTCTCAAGCTCGTAGCCGAAATCGCCGCTATACGCCGAACGCAACCGGCGAATGGTGGTCTCGCTGGTCTGGAGGGTGCCCGAGCTGTAGGGCCACCACAACAGCGGCACACCCTCGACGTTCAGCGTCGTGTTTGTCAGTTCGTACTGTCCACCGACCGGCCCCGTCGCTTGACCAGTGCTATCACGCTGCGTCACGTCGCGCAGCACGATGCGCTCGGCGCCGATGTGGTAGCTGGGCGTGAAGAACTCGCTCGTCGTAACGACCGCATCATCCGCCGAGAACTCGCGAGCCGAGAGTTGCCGAATCTCCCCCGCCCGAATGTACAGCGGAATCTCACGCTCCGGCAGATCGGCCCGAAACACCGCGTCCAGGATCAATGCCTCCGAGCGTGCGAAGTCGTAGTACAGCCGTCGAGCGCGCACGAACCGGCTGCCCAGCGAAAGAACCACGTCGCCTTCCAGATAGACCGCCCGCACTCGGGCCTCTGAAGTGTCGCCACCCACGCCCAACGCCGATGTTATGTCCGCCATGGCGTTCGGGCCGACGTCGCCTGCCGGCGACTGCTCGACTTGGTCCGCTCGCTCACGCTCGAGGTTCTGATCGGGCGGCCGCTGGCCCGCTCGCTCACGCTCGGGGCTCTGATCGGGCGGCCGCTGGCCCGCTCGCTCACGCTCGGGGCTCTGATCGGGCGCATCTTCGCTTGCTGGTGACTGCTCGGGCTGCTCACTGTCTAGTTGCGTCCCCATGAACGCCGCCATGTTCTCGGCAGGGAAGACGACCGCGTTGTCGGCACGGATTTCGAGCATGGCCGAGTCGGGCCCGCCGTCCTGCGAGAAATACACGCCGCCCGTAGCCACGAACACGCGCTCCCCGCTGGCGGTCTCGGTCGGTTCGATGTTGGGCAGCCGGTAGCGAATTACACGTGTCGGACGTTTGACTGTCGGCTTCAGCGCTTCGTCCGGGTGCGTCACGCCCATGGGCTCGGCCCCCGCGGCCCACCCGCCGGACTCGATCGCCTGACGGTCGCGCAGAGCCTGCTGGTACAGCGGCGAATCCTCGATGCTCTCCGGGGCGTGAGCGTCTTGGGACTTGATGATCTGCCCGTACGTCCGCAGCCCGCGAACCAGCAGCACGCTATCCATGGTCACCGTCCCGCTCGGTTCGCGCACTTCGGCGTCTTCCGAAAGATAGACGGTCAGCTCGTAGTATTTGCGGCCGGTCGCCTCACTCTGGCCCGACTCGATCCACACGACGGCGTTGTTAGCCAGTAGTCGCCGCTTGCCCATGTCCAGCCGAAACCCGCCGTTGAGCACCACGACGATGCTCCCGTCGTCGGCGTGCCATTGGCGGGCATAGCGTCCGGCCATCTCGACATCGTGTTCGCTGATGGCGGAGGCCAGCAGCGGCTCATCGCGAAAATCATGCTGCCCAGACGCCGGAACGGCGAGCAGCGTCGCAAACACAAGCCCGACCAGCACAACCCCGGCGATACCCCCCCGGCCAAGCCATGCCCGATCAGAGCCCCGAGCGTAAGCGAGCGGGTCCGCAGCGGTCGACCTCCGAGTCGGCCATGCCCGATCAGAACCCCGAGCGTAAGCGAGCGGGTCCGTAGCGGTCGACCTCCGAGTCGGCCGTGTCCGATCAGAACCCCGAGCGTAAGCGACGGGCCAACTCGCCCCATCGGCCGCCCCACGCCTCTTACGGCAGACCAACAGAGCCTTGCGGCGAAAGAACAGAATCGACATAGCCACCGACCCATACTGAGGTTAAGACCGCACCAACCTCTCTAAGGTGCCGTGAGAATGGAACTCACTCGCTCGCCGACCATTATCGGCCCCCTAGCTCCCCGGTCAACGCCCGCTCAACCATTGTGGGACCGGTTTTCAACCGGTCAAATGTCGCCCATCTTCTGTGGGGCCGGTTTGTAACCGGTCAGATGGAATAATGAAGCTGGGTGCCCCGTCCTGGAGCGCAGCGGAAGGGCGGAGGACTGAAACGCCTCCCCACATTTCCGCGTGACGCCTACTCCGACCCAGCCGACCTGATCGGCGGGAGATTGCCAAGGTAGAGCTGATCTGGATCAGGTAGCCGCTGCGGATCGCCCTCCGCGAACAGGAGCCTATTGCTCTTGTACCTGTCGGATACAGCGAGCGTACCGTCAACCCCTTCGCCGAGTTCATCCACAACCCACGACACGTGCGTCTTCTCAACCCCCATCACTTGAAAGGTTGCCAGGGTATGGTGCGTGGGGGAATAGGCTCCGCCGGGAGCTCTGAGCTCCTTTAAGCCAAAGGCACTCGACGCTACAGGCGGCAACAAGCACCGATGCCAGACCGGGCTCAATCGGTCATCCCCCGGCGTGGAGCGCAGGAAACCTCCCTTGGTCCTGGCCCCCTCAACGAACTCAGGCCGCACGGCGAACATGACCACAGGCTGAGGCTGCTCCATTCCCGGGTAACCAAACTCCGACCAGCGTTCTTTGCAGTGCATGCCGCCGAACACAAGCAAACGCGCGTCCGTCATCCAGTAACACGTACTCAATGCGCCATCGTGCCACACTTGATACAGCACCTCGCCGGCCAGATCATAGATGCGGATGACGCACTCCGAGTACATGTCAACGGGATGCACAACGACGATTTCCTTGCCGGGGCGCTCAGGAAACACATCAGCGACCATGCTCAGTCTGCTTCCGAACTC
>CAZUCH010000107.1:0-8658 GCA_964619045.1 uncultured Planctomycetales bacterium
CGCCGTTGAGGTTGCAGTCCAGACTGGTGCCGTCGGCGATATCACACTCGTCCGGCACGCTGTTGCTGTTGCAGTCATTGCCGGCCAGCTCACAATCGTCGGGAATCCCGTTGGCGTTGCAGTCGTTCCCGGACAGCTCGCACTCGTCGGGTACGCCGTTGGCGTTGCAGTCCATACTGGTGCCGTCGGCGATGTCACACTCGTCCGGCACGCTGTTGTTGTTGCAGTCATTGCCGGCCGGCTCACAATCGTCGGGAATCCCGTTAGCGTTACAGTCGTTCCCGGATAGCTCACAATCGTCGGGAATCCCGTTGGCGTTACAGTCGTTCCCGGCCAGCTCACACTCGTCGGGCACGCCGTTGGTGTTGCAGTCCTGGCTGGTCCCGTCGGCGATATCACACTCGTCCGGCACGCTGTTGCTGTTACAGTCCAAGACCGGAATCAGGTTGCCCGTGGGGATCAGCACCTTGGCCTGCCCCGGCGGCTGCCAGCGCAACTCGGCCACCGCCCCGCCGCCGTTCTCGTAATACTCCATGACCAGCGTGTATTCGCGATTGGCCTCCAGCGCAATCGTGCCGGACCACTCGCTCGGGCCCTGGTCGATCCAGCGATCGATGATCAAACCGCCGTCGATCCAGAGTCGGACACCATCATCCGTCGTGGTGTAGAACGTGTACGTTCCAGCTTGGGCGGCGGACAGCACATATCCCTGCCAGCGAACTGTGAAGGAATCAGATCCGAATCCAGGCCATGGCACGCCGGAACCCCACTGGAAATCGATAGTCGTATCAATGCGGCCACGCCGCATGCCGGTGAAGTCCATATTGTCGTAGTACGTCCCGGCCAAGCCGCCACCGCCGGCCACTTCGCACTCGTCCGGGACGGCGTTGTCGTTGCAGTCCTCACTTGTGCCGCTATCGAGATCGCATTCGTCCGGCACGCCGTTGGCGTTGCAGTCCTCGCTGATGCCGTCGGCAATGTCCTGATCATCCGGCACACCGTTTCCGTTGCAGTCGGCCTCGCACTCGTCCGGAATGCCGTTGCCGTTGGTGTCCTGACTGGTGCCGTCAGCGATGTCACACTCGTCGGGCACACCGTTGGCGTTGCAGTCCAGGCTGGTGCCGTCGGCGATATCCTGATCGTCCGGCACGCCGTTGTCATTGCAGTCCGTCTCGCACTCATCCGGGATGCCGTTGCCGTTGACGTCGTTGCTGGTGCCACTGGCAATGTCGCACTCGTCCGGCACGCCGTTGTTGTTGCAGTCGTTCCCGCTCAGCTCGCAATCGTCCGGAATGCCATTTGCGTTGCAGTCGTTGCCAGCTAGCTCACACTCATCGGGAATGCCATTCGCGTTGCAGTCATTGCCCGCCAGCTCGCATTCATCCGGCACATTGTTCGCATTGCAATCCTGGCTCGTGCCGTCAGCGATGTCACACTCGTCGGGCACGCCGTTGACGTTGCAGTCCTGACTTGTGCCGTTGGCAATGTCTTGATCATCCGGCACGCCGTTGTTGTTGCAATCGGTAATCGACTCGCATTCGTCGGGGATGCCGTTGCCGTTGCTATCCTGACTGGTCCCATCCGCAATATCGCACTCGTCCGGCACGTCGTTGTTGTTGCAGTCCTCGCTCGTCCCGTTGCTGATATCACATGCATCGAAAACGCCGTTGCCGTTGCAGTCACCGGTGCCGCCGCTGAGGCTCGTGCCACGGATCTCGACGTCGTCGATGTTCCAGCCGCAATACTGCCACGACGAGTCGGTCTCCCCCATCGTCCAGCGCAGGTAGACGGTGGGCTGGCCGTCGGCGTACGCGGAAATATCGAACTCCTGATAGAGCCACGCGGAGTCAGAGATCTCGCCGCTGTTTTCCCAGATGGTTGTCCAGTTGCTGCCGTTGGAGCTGATGCGCAGGTAGGCGTGGTCATACAACGGACGTTCCACGCCGAGCCAGCGCCAGAATGACAGGGTCACGTCGCTCAACGACGAACAGTCGATCGCGGTGCTGTCGAGATGCTGTTCCGAGAGGTTGTTTTCGTAATCGCCGCTCAGGTTGTAGCCGTACACGTTGGATCCCGTGTACCCGCTGGTCGGGTCCGGGCCGCCGTGGTCGCCCCCGTCTCCGGTAGGTTGTCCGTAGGCCCACAGCCCGTCAGTGCTCCAGCCCGGATCACTGCTCATGTCGAAGCTGATAACGACCTCCGCGGGCGTCATCTCGCACTCATCCGGCACGCCGTTTTCGTTGCAGTCGGTGCTCGTACCGTTCAGGATGTCGCAGAAGTCGGCGATCTCGTTGCCGTTGCAGTCCGAGCCGCCACCCGGCTCGCACTCGTCGGGAATGCCGTTCGCGTTACAGTCGGTGCTGGCGCCGAAGGTGATGTCACACTCGTCGAGCGTACCATTGCCGTTGCAGTCGCCGCACCAGGGGCTTCCATCGCAATCCGCGAGATCGTCATCATCCGGAATGCCGTTGTCGTTGCAGTCGACCGGTCCCTCGCCACCGAGGCGCGGCGACGCGCAGAGCGAGTAGGCTTGCGGCCCATCAGGCACGTTGTAGCCACGGATCTGGACCGTCCACGTGCCGCTCGTGGGGTTATCGACCACGACCTGCTCGATGTTATTGAGGCGATCGGCTTGCGTGCGGACTGCCGTCGCGCTCGGGTCGCTCGGGTTCAGCGTCCAGGGATAGTGCCGGCTCATCGACGGATCAAACACACGGAGATCGAGGTCATTCACCAGCGCGGGGTTGACGTTGGGTGTGCCGGCCGGATCGTCCCAGGCCAGCGTGACCTTCAGTGGGCCCTCACCGCCGTTGACCTGAATCTCGTACGTGATGGTGCCGCCCTGGCTGACCTGGTCCTCGGTGAAGTGTCCCAGACGCATGAAGTCGATCGCGTCCTGAATGCGCACCGAGCCGTAGCCGTATTGATAATCGGGGCCGGTGTTTCCGCGATCAATCGCAGTGTGGGCCAGCAGGATCTTCAACGTCGAGTTGCGCGGATCATCGAGGCCCGGGAACTGGTCGCGGTAGTCCTCCAACAGGAGCGCACACATACCGGTCACGGTTGGGCACGCCATGGAAGTTCCGCACTTCACCGTGTAAGACGAGTTTCCGGATGACGAGCACGAAGTCACGCCGTTGTCATCGTCGCTCTGGCAGCCGGGCGCGGAGATGTCTGGCTTGAGACGTCCGTCGTCGGTGGGCCCCCAACTGCTGAACGAGGTCATTGAGTCGTTGTTGGAATTCAGGGCTCCGACCGTGATGTGGTTCTTGGCTCCCGCGGGCGGTGCCGTCGTGTAGTATGTGTCCCCGCAGCGATCCGATTGCCGCTCGTTGCCAGCGGCCCAGATGATCCGGAAGGGCTCCCCGCCACTGACCGACCCGCGCACGATATTGTCGATCAAGGCCGATGTGATCCCATAGTCGCCGGTGATATCGCAATCCCAGTACAGAGTCGTGTTGGTGCCGATTGAGTTGTTGGCGATGTCCACGCCGTACGAGTTAATCGCCTGGCTGTAGTCGCTCTCGAGATCGCCGGGGTTGTCGTAGAGGAACACCCCGCTGTTGTCCCATTCGAAGCCATACGATTGCATGGTGACCGCCGGCGCCATCCCGCGGTAGGTGCCGCCGCTGGCTGTGCCGCTGCCACCGATGGTGCCGGCCACGTGCGTAGCATGGTCGGCCATGCCGGAACTGTCGCGCACGCTGACCCGCCCGTCAAAGTCGTTGTGTGACAAGCGAACCGTGCCGCCGTCGTAGACCAGCACATTGATGCCGGAGCCGTCCAGGTTATACGGGGCGGCCTGCACGACGTCAGCCTGCACGCGGCTGCGGTTGCTGTTGTTGCACTCGCTGAGCTTGGGCAGGGCCGGCTCGACCCACTGCACGGCGTCGTTCGCGGCGAGCAACGCCACCAGATCGCCCGGCATCTCAACAACGAGGCTGTTGACCGACTCCAGGAGGTCGCGCACGTTGGCTTCATGGCCTGCTGCCACGTCCAGTCCGGTTGTTGCCAGGTCAATGTCGCGGTGGAACATGACGTAGACGGCAGCCAACTGCCGTCCATCGGCGGTTGTGCCGAGTCCCGCCGTCGTCCAGGCCGGAAACTCCCCGCGCAGCAGTTTGGGGTGCAGCTTCCATGACGTCTGGATCTCCTTCACGGCCGACAGGGCCGGCATGTTGGCGATTGCGGCCACATTCAGCCGCGGCGCGTCAAGCGCTGCGAAGTACGCGTTGCCGCCGACGTAGCCCAGGAGCCGCAATCCGTCGCCGGCCAAGTTGGAGCGTTCGACGTCCATAAGCGGCCGGTCGAACCGCACGAGCACGTGGCGTGCAACCTGCCCGTCGGCAATGTCCGCCGCCAGCGCTGCCAGGTCCAAAGCCGCCTCTGCCGGTGTGTGGGCTTCGATGGGGACCGTTCCGCCGAGCCACTGCACGTCCTCCGCCGCTGCGATTCCGGTGACGAGCCCGGCGGCCAGCCAGATTGCCGGCAACAGCATGCGGACGCGTGGTCGTGGGCGAACGTTGTAACGGTTGTTGAACATGGCTCATGCCTCCAGAGACGCAGTTCTGTCATCGCAACCAAGCGTTGGCGCGCAGTTGCACCCAGGTCATGCTGGGGATTCAGAGCGTCTGCGCGTTAATAGCCGTACCGGCGGAGAGCATGACGGACATGAGACTCGGAAGGCCTGCGCGATGCAGACTCTAGTCCGCCGCACCTCCGTTGGTGGCGCAACACGTCGAAGGGAGATGCACGGCAATCATGCTACCCAGCGCGACTTCCGAGTCGCACACAGCATCAAGGCGGACGAGGCGCACTCGCGGGCGCCGCGCCGACTCGCCATTACTAGATGCTACTGTCTGGTCGGCCTGTGAGTCCAGTACTAATCCACGAATCGCGACCGCAATAAGGGCCGATAACGTTGTGCATCAGATCTCCCAGCTTGCCGTACACGCTGGGCGTCGACGAGGGGCGGGAACCGCTGGAGTTTTCTTGGGACCTGCGCCGCCCAATTCGGCGGCTGGTGCAGATGGCGGATCTGGCTGAAAGCTGTGGCGAGTGGATCGACAAGCACACGTTGCCCGAGGTGGCCTGCCACCTTGCGGCGGCATTTGACGCGAGTCAGCTCACGGTAGCGCAGGCCGAGGAGTTTCCGGCCTCGCACTGGGCAGTTTCTTCTGTAGGATGCCAGTCATAGGCTCGGCGAACTGGGAATCTCCGTCGGCGCGAAGGAGAGCCTTGCGAGCCTGCTCACTACAGTCGACACGTTCTTGCCGTGCAAGGTTGGAACAAGAGGTTGGTCGCATGACGCCCGATGAATTCCGTCGCCACGGTCGGCAGGTGATCGACTGGATCGCCGACTACATGGAGAAGGTCGAACAATACCCGGTGCAGTCACCGGTCAAGCCCGGGGACATACGACGGCAACTACCGCCAGAGCCACCGCAAGACGGCCAGCCGTTCGAGGATCTACTCGGGGATGTCGAGCGCATCATCCTGCCTGGCATCACGCATTGGCAGTCGCCGAACTTCTTCGCGTACTTCCCTTCCAACAACTCCGGGCCGTCGATCCTCGGTGACCTACTGTCTTCGGGGCTTGGCGTGCAAGGGATGCTCTGGGCCACCAGCCCAGCCTGCACGGAACTGGAAACACATGTCCTCGACTGGTTGGCCGACATGCTCGGTTTACCGCACAGCTTCAAATCCAGCGCAGCAGGCGGCGGCGTAATCCAGGATACGGCCTCGAGTGCCTCATTGTGTGCGCTGCTGGCAGCCCGCGAGCGAAAATCGCAGTTTGAAACGAACCAGCGCGGCGTCGACCGCCATTTCACAGCCTATGCCTCGGCGCAGGCCCATTCCTCGATTGAGAAGGCGCTGATGATCGCCGGACTGGGGAGGGACCATCTGCGATTGATCGACGTCGACGAGAAGTTCGCGATGCGGCCCGACGTTCTGGCCGGGGCAATCCGGGCGGATCAGGAGGCCGGGCGACATCCGTGCTTCGTCTGCGCCACCGTGGGAACGACCTCGAGCGGGGCAATCGACCCTGTTGGGGCAATCGGCGAGATCTGCCGCCGCGAAGGGTTGTGGCTACACGTGGATGCGGCCATGGCGGGGTCGGCGGCATTGTGCCCCGAGCTCCGTTTCATCCATGACGGATTGGATTCCGCCGACAGTTACTGTTTCAACCCGCATAAGTGGATGTTCGTCAATTTTGACTGCGATTGCTTCTACGTGGCCGACCGGGCCGCTCTGATCAACACGCTCAGTGTGCTGCCGGAGTATCTCAAGAACGAGGCCACATCGTCCGGGGCGGTGATTGACTACCGTGATTGGCAGATTCCACTCGGGCGGCGGTTCCGCGCTCTGAAGCTGTGGTTTGTCATTCGGAGCTTCGGAGTGAACGGGCTGCGCCAACGGATCGCCGCCCACGTCGAGCTGGCCCGGCGATTCGCGGGCTGGGTGAGCAGCGATGACGACTTCGAGCTGGTCGGACCGGCACCGCTAAACCTGATCTGTTTTCGCCACCGCGGGGGCGACGAGGTCAACCAGCGCATCATGGATCGACTCAACGCGTCGGGCCGCTTGTACCTGACGCATACGCGACTCGCCGGCCGGCTGACGTTGCGGATGTCGATCGGGCAGGCGAACACGCGGTTGGAGCACGTACACCGGGCATGGGAGTCGATCCGTGAGGCCGCGACCTCGACGTGATTCGCGGGGCGCGACTGGTAGTCGGCCCAGGTCTGGAAGCGGCCGCATCCGGGTCTGCTGTCAGGTCATGGCATGGTGGTGTTTGCGCGGGCGCGGTTGCAGAGGTCCGCGAGGGGGTCGAACTCTGCTCGCAGCTTGTCGAGATCCTCCTGGGCGTTGGCTGCGGCCTCCAACTCCTTGGCCGCCTCCGTGATGGACGGGAAACCGCAACCTCCGGCTGAGCCCTTGAGCTTGTCTGCCAGCGTAGCCAGGACGTTCGAGTCGTTCTCGGCCAGCGCCTGCTCGATGGCGGCCAGCTTGTCCGGCAGCTCGGCGATGAACGCTTCAATCAGCCCAGCCATATCCGGATCGTCAGCCAGTTCGCTCACCAACGCATCCGTTGTTTCGCGTGTGTCAGCCGCGGGTACGTGCTCCTTCCCGGGTAGTGGACGTTGCCATCGCCATTCCTGGATCGTCTTGATCAGCAGCTCTCTCTTGATGGGTTTGGCGGCGTAGTCGTCGCAGCCGGCGTCAATGCACTTCTGCCGGTCGCTGGCCATCGCGTTGGCGGTCAGGGCGATGATGGGGCCGGTGTAGCCCTTCCGGCGGAGCAGGTGCGTGGCCTCGTAGCCGTCCATCACGGGCATCTGCATGTCCATCAGGATCACGTCGAAGGGGTGCTTAGGATCGCCTTCGCGTCTCCGGTTTACCGCTGCGAGGGCCGCGTCGGCGGCGAGCTTGCCGTTCTCGACCACCGTGACTTCCGCGCCCGCCTTCCCTAGCAGGTGCGAAATGAGCCGCTGGTTGTCCGGGCCGTCCTCCGCCAGCAGGATGCAACAAGCCTGCAGTGGTGCCTTGTCAGTATTCGCGGTCCAATCGGTCGTGCTGGGGGCAGTCACGGTCGCGGATATGGGATCGCTGATCATCTTTACGCCATCCAGCGGCCCCGTGGACACGAGAACACGGAGGCGCGTCCCGACTCCTTCGGCCGTCTCGGCGACGGTGATGTCGCCCCCGAGCATCCGCGCCAGCCGCTTGCTGATCGTCAGTCCCAGCCCGGTGCCGCCGAACTTCCGTGTCGTCGAGGCGTCGGCCTGCGTGAACGGCTGAAACAGCTTGGCGACTTGCCCCTCGGTCATACCAAGACCGGTGTCCACGACATCGAACTGGAGGTGCGGCCCCTGGGCTCGATAATCTGGGGGCTCACGGGTCGCGGCGCTTGCCCCGCCGCCTTCATCACGTTGTTCGGCGCCCTCGGCATCCACAAGGCTAGTTACCAGGCGTACGCTCCCGACCTTCGTGAACTTGATCGCGTTGCCGATCAGGTTGACGAGTATCTGCTTGAGGCGGGTGGGATCGCTCTGAATCGTCTCGGGAACTGCACCCGTGTACTCAATCCTGAAAGGCAACTTCTTGGCGTCCGCCCGAACCTGCATCAGCGACTGGACATCGGCCACCAGCGCAACGGGTGAACAACGGATGTGCTCGATTTCGAGCTTGTCGGCCTCGATCTTGGAGATGTCCAGTATGTCGTTGACAATCTGCAGTAGGTGTTGGCCGTTACGGCAGATAGTCCCGATGTTCTCTAGGTTCCTCGTACGAATCTCGCAGGTCGCGTGGGCTGGGCACTCTGTGCAACATGAGATTTCCTCGCGAATCACATCCGCAAACCCAGTGATTGCCGTCATCGGCGTGCGAATCTCGTGGCTCATGTTGGCCAGGAACTCGCTCTTGGTCCGGGTGGCCGCTTCGGCGGCCACACGACCGGCGGCAATATCCTCCATCATGTTCACTGCGGCGACCTGCATCTTCTCGAGCTGCTCTCTCTCGCGGGCGAGCTCGCCTTCGCGCGTCTCGGCCTCGCGAAGCTGCCTCGCCAGCTCACGCCCAAGCTGTTGCTCCGCCTCGGCTTTCTCTTCGAGCTTGTGAAGGATCTCTTCGATCCTGGAGAACTGCTCCGCAACG
>CAZUCH010000108.1:0-8645 GCA_964619045.1 uncultured Planctomycetales bacterium
CCTGACACCTTTTCTGGTCCACCTTTTCTGCTCCAAAAATCATCCAGACACCTTTTCAGGTCCATCCTGACACCTTTTCTGGTCCACCTTTTCTGGTCTGACACCTTTTCTGGTCTGACACCTTTTCTGGTCCCCTTTTCTGGTCTGGTCCCTTATCTGGTCTGGAGCGAACGGTCCAAGTACTCGTCCACCTGCCCAGGTTGTGCCTAGTCAAGGCGCGGCCATTGCTCCGATACTCGAGACCGTCATATTCTCATACCACACGACGCCGAGGCCGGCTGACTCCTCACATGTGAGGACATCCAGGTCACCATCGTCGTCCAGGTCCAAGGTCTGCACCAGATCAAACTTGTCACCCGCCGTTCCGCTGATCGGTTGGGCGAGCCGGAGATCGGCGTTCGCGAACAACTGCCGTGAGAGCCAGCCCACGCCGAACTTGCCGCCCGCATTCTCGCACGCGAATACGATGTCTGTTTGCCCATCGAGGTCAATGTCCGCCAGTCGCACGCTCTTGCCAGTGCCGAATCGCTCTGGCCAACTCATGCGTGACGCGGTCCAGGTGGTTCCAGGGAGGTCGGCTTGCCGATACCAGACGAGCTCTCGGCGGTTGGTTGCCGCCACGACATCCGCTCGGTCGTCGCCGTCCAGGTCGCCCACATCCATGAACATGATCTCGTCTTGGCCGGCATCGATCCGTTGGACCGGCCAGGGCAGCGTCCGAAGTGAGCCCGGCCCGGGGTTCCGCAGCCAATAGCAGCCGCGCGTCGCGCCTTTGCGGTCCGAGACCAGCAGGTCCAGCATCCCGTCTTGGTCTACATCCGCGGCGATCAGTGACATGGGCCAGCCCGCATCAGTCAGCGCGTGCCACTGCCAGGCACTCAAGTCGCGGGGATTCACTGGAGCCTCTAGCCAGCCGACTTGGCCGTTGTCGCCCTTGGCACCGGCGAAGAGGTCCGTGCCGTTCTTCCGGTCGATCTGAGCCGCTTCGCAGAACATCCACTTTCGGGCACCCTGCGTGACAGGGATCGGCTCAGTATGCCAGGCCGACGGATCAAGATATCGCGTGCGATCAGCGGGCGCCCAATGCACGTGCATGGTCTTGATGCTGCCTTCCGAGCAACTAACGACGTCGAGATTGCCATCGCCGTCCAGATCGACGAAGACGGCGTCCTCAACCGCACCGGCCGTCCCCACTTGGACGCTGGGCCAGCGCTGACGGGCTCGATGTGGCCCCGGATTGAGATGGACGGTGACGACGCCGCTCGCTTCCCATGGTACTACGAGATCCATGTGACCATCATCGTTAACGTCACCGAGCCTGACGCCATCCGCCCCGCTGAGGTGATCAGCGATCGTATGGCGAGCCCACGGAGTGACCGGCGTCAGGATATCCTCGGGCGCGAAGCAGCTTGCGGACATTGCCGGTACGAGCAGTGATACCAGGAGCGGTCTTCTTGAGAGTAGGCTCATGGTCAGTCCAAATCACTCCGCCGCTTCACTCGCGGTCATCATGCCACGCAGTGCCAGCAGAACCGGGCCAATACCGTGGGAGTCATTGCGCCGTGGACCTCGGTTCAAATAGGCTTCCTCGGAAGACTGCGTGGACGTACCGGGGCAGATGTTGGCGATGTCGCCCTTCAGCGAGATCATGCGTGACAGGCCCGCCTGTCCCCGCTCAACGGCCCGGCCATAGTCCTCGGTCAGCCATCCCTCTTGCACGCCGCGGGCGAGGGCATGCACAAACATCCCGGTACAGGACGTCTCCTCGTAGCTCTCGGGACGGTCGAGCAGTTGGTGCCACATACCGTCGGCTCCCTGATGCGCTACGATAGCACGGGCAAAGTCCTGATACGAGGCCAACAGCTCTTCGCGCCCGGCGTAGTTCTCTGGGATGGTGTCGAGAACCTCGGCCATGGCCAACGCGATCCAGCCGTTGGCGCGCCCCCAGAAGCCTGGGGATGCGCCCGGACCGTGCCAGTTCCAACCCTGATGGTAAAGGCCGACCAGCGGATCGCGCAGTTTCCCCGTGAACCCGCGAAACTGTGCCAGCACGTCGTCGTAGTACGAGTTGTCGTTGAGCAGCTTGCCGGCCTTGGCCATCAACGGCGCGACCATGAACAGGGCATCGGCCCAGATACGACCGCGCTCAGGATTGCCATGGTACGCGATCAAGTTCTCGGGCGTTCGGGCCACGTCGTCCCGGAAGAAGCGTGCTGTCTCCAGGGCGTGGCCGAGAAAGCGATCGTCGCCGCTACGGCGGCAATACTCCAGCGTGGCGTGGGCCATCGAGCCGATGTAGTCAATTGGCTCGTCGCCGGCGTTGGGGCGATAGAGATTGTCCGCGTCGTACTTGACCAACGACGCGCGGACCTGGTCAAGGTACGCTGGATTACCAGTCTCTTCGTGCAGGAGCAGGAGTGCCCAGAGCGTGACTCCGTTGGTGTACGTGAAGTGGTAGACCACGACCGGGTCGTCGAGCGTGCTGTTGATCGTACCCGGATACTGGCCGGCCAAGTACCGAGCGGCGACGATCTGGGTTTGCAGATCGGGGCTAGCCCGCCCCGGCAGATCGGGCAGGCCTGCTCCGCAGCCGAGGAAGGGCAGGGTCACGAGACTGATGGCTGCCAAACTAATGATCCGAACACAACGCATCGCGCTGCCTCGTTGATCTTTCCCCGAGCACAACGGCAAGTGTAACGTCTCACCTGCTTCCAGGGAACATCGCAGAGGCGCGGGCAGGAACGGGGGGTGCCATTCTTCGGTTTCGGGAAGGCGACGAACTGTCCCTACGGCTTATTGATCGGGATAGGAAGAGGCCTCTCGGCTCGGGCTTCATGCACGGACCGCAATCGCTCGCGAACCTGAGAGCTGAACGCTCACTACTCAAGAAAGTGCTGCTCGATATATGCCGCCGCGTCGGCGAAGCAGTTCGCGGCCTGCGAGAAATCCACTTGCATCTGCTGGATCTCAGGCAGGTAAACAACACGCGAGCGCGTCTTGCTCTCGCGATGAAGAGGGATTTGGGCGGATGGACCCTCGGCCAGGCGAGCTTCCACTTCGGGAGACAGCAGATAATCGATCAGCCGTGTGGCGGCCTGCGGATGAGGGGCACCTTTGACAACCGCCAACGTGTTCGGCAGCAGGAGCGTGCCCATGGCCCCTTCGTCCCCGTCAGGGAAGACAATCCGCACGGGCTTGCCGGCCTCAAGCTCAATGATTGCGTCGTCGGTGTCGGTGAGTCCGAAAGCGAGCTGCCCGGCGGCCACCATCTCCGCGCAGGTCTTGTTTCCGGCCACGATCTGAATGTCGTTTTGCTTGTAGGATTCGAGTAGCTGCCGGGCCTGCTCGTCGCCCAGCAGCGCGAACAAACAGGCGACATGCGAAGCCGTCGTCCCGAACAGCGGCTTGGCAATCCCGGTGCGTCCCCGCCATTTCGGATCCGCGAGGTCGGATACCGACTTGGGCCAGGCGTCCGGTCCGACCAGGTCGGTGTTGACGATGATGACTCGGGCCCGCGCGGCGAAGCCATGCCAGTGCTTCTCAGGATCGCGGTAACGCTCCGGGTAGTTTGCCGCCTGCGCCGGTTCGCTCGGCTGTAGCAGGCCTTCGTTCTTCAGCCGCAGCGTGTTTAGTATCTCATTGTTCCAGAATACGTCGCAACGGGGCCGGTTGGCCTCGGCGATGATGCGATTGGTCAGGCCGACCGTCTTTGTCGATTCGGTGTCGTACACGGCCAGGACTTTGATGCCGGTCCGGGCCGTGAAATCGTCGAGAATCGGCTCCGAGAATTGGCGGTCGAGCGCCGTATAGACTACGACCTCACCCTTGTCACTCGCGGCGCTGGAGCCACCCTTCTCGGACTGCTGCCGACACCCAGCCAGCGTCACCATCGCACACAGGAAACCGACGGTCCAGATCTTGTGAGTCAGCGTCATGTTGACCTCCTCGAAACTGATCAGTAGTGTGCGACGAGTGTTCGGCGGGCAGGATCCTTCGCACTCCTATCCGCTAGTGGATCGTACTCGAACCCGATGTGTTGGCCAAGGCCGCTGCAGAAGCAGCTCGACGGTTGGGTGATGTAGCGTTCGTGCTTAGCACGGGGCGGCGCGTTTCCAGACCGGTCTGGCCTCAGAGGTGGACTGTTTGTGGAGATGCTCGCATGATGCCGGGAATTGCGCTGAGAGGTTGGTGTGTTGGTCTTGTCTTGGGCTTGGCAACGGGCCCCCTGTTCGCCGGCGGTGAGCGCGGACGCGACTCGAGTAGCGAAGAGCAGCTTGTGCGACTGGAGGCTCTCCTCGACGCGCAGCAGCAGAGACTCGCGGAGCTCAAAAACCACTTGGCCGCGGCACAGGCGCAAGACCAGACCGCGGCCCGCGTCGAGGCAATGAAGCAACAGATCCGCGAGGTGCTCGGCGAGCAGGAGTTCCGTGAGAGCCTGCTGCCCGCCACCCTCCAAGCCGGCTACGACGGCGGCTTCTTCATCCGCGGCAGCGACAACAAGTTCTTGATGCAGTTCGGCGCAGGGATGCAGTTCCGTTGGACGCACTACGGCACCCGGCGAAGCAACCGCTATCTCCTGCCCGGATTCCGGCGTCACGACCGCACTGGCTTCGACGCGCAGCGCATCCGTCTGATCATCGAGGGTCATGCTTTCAGCGAGGATCTGACATACGAGTTCGAGCTGAAGGGCGACGCATCCGGCGCCTACGACGTCCGTGCCGAGTACGCCTGGATCAACTACCGCTTTCGGGACGAGTTTCAGTTTCGGGCCGGCCTCATCAAGGCCGCCTCGACACGCTCCGAGATGAATTCGTCGGCTACGCTCCAGTTCGTCGATCGCCCGATGGTCAACGCCGTCTTCTCACTGGACCGCGCGGTCGGCGTCAAGTTCTGGGGACGTTTGTTCGACAAACGCCTCGATTACCACCTCGACATCGTCAATTCCTTCGTCGAAGTGGACAACCGGACCATAACGCCCGATCCGCCCGAACTGGACAACAACCCCGGTGTCGTCTTCCACGTCATCTGGCACGCGCTTGGCGACAACCCCGGCAAGGATTTCAAGGATCAGGCTGACTGGACCCGGCATCAGACCCCCGCGCTGGACCTCGGCTTCCACTACGCCTTCAACGATGACCAGGGCGACCGTGGCACGGTTACGCTGCCCTACCCACGGCCACGCGGGGCACGGGGGCTCGGCGGCTACGGAAACACCAACTCCAACGGCATGCAACTCAACCAGTTCGGTGTCGAGGCGGCCTTCAAGTACATGGGCTTCTCGGCCACCGGCGAATACATCGTCCGCACTCTCGATCCCCGCCGTGCGGGCCGCCGACCGTTCACATCTTGGTGGTTGCTGACGGGGCAGGGCGACACGACGGTGATGCACGGGGCCTACCTTCAGTTGGGCTACATGCTGCCGATCCCCGGGCTGGAGAACAAGCTGGAAGCAGTGGCCCGCGTTGGCGGCATCTCAACGGCAGCCGACGGCCGAGAAGGGAGCTGGGAATACGCCGGCGGTCTGAACTACTACATCAACGGCAACAAGGTCAAGCTTTAGACCGACGTGACCCGGATCTACGAGGTTCCGATCACGAGCTCCTCCGGCAGCTTGGCGAATGTCAACGATGACGCGCTGATCTGGCGGGTTCAGTTGCAGCTCGCGTTCTGACGGTCCTTCGCAGACGCTGGCATCGACCAGCGCGCCGCCTCGCTCACGCTTCGGGCTCTGATTCAGGTTGCTTCGCCTTGCACTGCCGGCGCGCCCCGTCCAATCCTGCGTCGTAGTAACGCCGCCAGAACCAGCCAGGGGATCAGGATGTAACCCGCCGAGACGACTGCGAGCACGGCCAGGTCACGATAGACCCCGAAGTGGATCAGCGTGAAGGCCCGCACCGAGGCCGTGGCCCAGCCCGGCGGCGCCAGCATCACCGTGCAGCCCACCTCACCGAAGCACAGAATCGCCAGCAGCAGCCACACCACCAACACATCGGCGACGATAGCGGGCCAATACACGTGCCGCTGCAATGCGAGCCAGTCGCAGCCGTCGACGCGGGCCGCCAACTCGTTCTCGACCGGGACGCGCTGGATACTCGGCAGCAGCAACAGAACCCCGAAAGGCAGAAAACGAACAACGTAGCCGAGCACGATGCCCCCGGGTGAGTCGTAGACCCAGCCGGTCCAGCCGGGATGGTTAAGCAAGCCGATCAGACTGATGCCGACCACCGGAGCCGGCATGGCCAGTAGAAGAACGACCGCGCCGCCGATGACCCAGCGCAGCCGGCGCGTGCGCAGGGCCCCCCAGGCCAAGCCTACGGCAAAAAGAACCACGATCGTCGCCGCGGCGAGCGCCCCGAGCGCGGAGACGAGCAACTCCTGCTGCAACTCGGCAGCGGCGGCGGCGAATTCCCGCAGGGAACCAATCCGCCGCAGCAGCGAGACCGCCGGCGGCCCCAACAACGCCAGTCCGGTTGCGAGGCACAGGCCCGCGACGGGCCAGCGCCCCAATCCGAGCGAGATCGTCCGCGGCCGCGCCCCAAGACGCCACGGCGAGTGCTCGCCCAGCAAGCGGTAGCGGGCCTGAGTCACCACCAGCATCACCGCCAGAACGACAAGAACAGGCACGGCCGCGAGTACCGGACCGGCCGCCGAGTGGTGCAGGGCGTACTGCGAATACACCTCCTCGGCGAAGGTGCGCACCAAGAGGATATCCGCGATCGTGAAGTCCGTGCCGACGATCAGGACCACGATCATCGCCACCGTGGCGATTCCCCAGCCGGCCTGCGGTATCGTGACCCGCAGCAGAACCGACCACTGGCCGGCGTCCAGACGAGCTTGATCCTCCAACTCCTGATCGGCGGATCGAAACGCCGCGGCGAGAACGATGACTGCCAATGGCGTGCAGATCAGACCATGCAGCAGCCCGCAGAACACCGCCGAGTCCGCGTATCGCCACAACGGGATCGCTGAGAAGATGAAGACCATGCTGACGTAGATCGGGATGCAGACGCCGAAAGTCGCAGCGCCGGCGATGAGTGAGCGCCCCGGCAGGTTGGTCCGAGCAACCAGGAATCCCAACACGGCACCAAGCAACGTCGCCATAGCGGTGGCGACGCCGCAGACTACCGCTGTGTTCCCCAGGAGTTCTAGCCAGCGCTGGACATCGATCAGCGCTGTAGACGGTTCTGGAATAGTTGAATCAAGAAGCGTCCGGACAGCATCCACGATCGCGTAGCCGGGCACGGCGACGACTGCCAGCAGTACAAGAACATGCACGCCGATCGCGCTGGTTCCCAGCAAGTTACGTATTGAAACACGATTCGAGCGCATCCGCGGATACTAATGGAGTTGTGGGTCCAAGACTGCCAAGAATACAGATGGCGCAGGCTTCCCGCCTGTGTGGTACCGGCAAGCTTGTCCTGAACGAGGACGAATGAGTGCCGATGCCACATGATAGGGAGCCTCAGTCTGCTGAGCAAACATCCAGCCATGACCGAGATAGCGTTCGGTGGAATGGACCGAGCGCCATTCAGGTTGCGGTCGGCGGACAATCCACGCCCGGTTGAGCGCGCAACTCGACCAGCGTCGCGTCGTGGTGTTGCCTGACGAACGTCGTGCTTCTGGGCAACCTCGTCTGGTCGGCAAGTCCGCGTCTGAATACGCCAAGACACGCTTGCGCAGGTTCATCGAATGCGAGGCCATTGCAGCACCCCCTTGCGCTGCGACCACTCATAGTCGCGTGCGCGTTCCCGGCGCAGGGGCTGTTTCTTGAGTTTGCGCTAGGATTAACGGGCATGAGTGCAGGGGTGTTGGGGGCCGTGCATGAGGAGCACGCCGAGATCCTCTGCCTGATCTGTCCCACGTGCTTTGGACAGTTCGACCACGGTCAAATGAAGATCGCCAAGCGCTTCGGCGAGGACTATCACACGCCGCCGATCTACTACTTCCAGCTCTTGGCGTTCGCGCAGGGTGTTTCGTACGACGAGCTGGGATTCGAGCGCCAACGCTTCAAGCCGGAGTGCCTGGGGCGCTACGAGACCGCCGTCCTTGACGCGGACTGAGCGTGTCCCTGCTGCCTGTTCTGTCCTCCCTGGCGGCAACGGACTTGCGTCTTTCTCGCTCTCGGCCACACGCCACTGCTTGAGTACCTCACGGAACCAGGAATGAGCGAGCATGATCTCCAGTGGTTTCGTCGCTCATGACGGGGCGGTTTTAGCGCTTCCATCCGCGCCGTGCATCGGATAGAATGGCATGTGCGCTGTTATTGGAACTCTGGGACTCGATTGTAAAGGGGCAGTCATGCACACGCAGATGGCCACCAAGTCGCTCGCGGTTTTCCCGATGATCATCGTTCTTGCTTTCGCCGCCGGCGCCGGCGCTGCTGACTGGTGGCGCGTCACCACGGTGGTCGATGTCGGCGACGCTGGGCTTTGTTCCAGCCTCGTGATCTTGCCTGACGGCAACCCCGCCATCAGTTACCGCGCCCTGAATCCAGCCGAATTACATTACGCCCAGTTCGACGGCGAAGTCTGGCAGACCACCGTCGTCGACGATGACGGAAGCGTCGGCGGCTCGACCAGCATCACCCTGCTCCCCAGCGGCCAACCGGCGATCAGCTTTTACGACTATACCGCCCAACGCCTCAA
>CAZUCH010000109.1:0-8636 GCA_964619045.1 uncultured Planctomycetales bacterium
TTCGTGGCACTCGCGGCGGGCAGGTACCACAGTCTCGGTGTGAAGTCCGACGGCTCGATCGTGACCTGGGGGGACAACGAAGATGGCCAATGCGACGTTCCGGATCCGAACGCGGACTTCGTGGCCGTCGCGGGTGGCGACCACCACAGTCTCGGTCTCAGGACCGACGGCTCGATCGTGGCCTGGGGGGGGAACTGGGAGGGCCAATGCGACGTTCCGGATCCGAACACGGGCTTCGTGGCCCTCGCGGCGGGCGCGGGGCACAGTCTCGGTCTCAGGGCCATGCTCGCCCCCGGCGACATGAACTGTGATGGCGAAGTCGACTTCGATGACATCGACCCGTTCGTGCTGTCACTGAGCGGCCAAGCCGCGTACGAAGCGGCGTACCCCGAATGCTACTGGATTAATGCCGACTGCAACGATGATGGTGCTGTCGACTTCGACGACATCGACGCCTTCGTGGCACTCCTGAGCGGGGATTGATCGCAAGCTGACCCCCGCCCAAACGTTCCGATCTTCGCAGGTTCCCGCGTGGTCCTCACGTTCTCCACGCCGACCCCACCTTCCCTCCCCCACTCCCGGCGGCTATACTACACGCCGACCAGCGGGCTGGGTCGCGCGAGCGGCGTGCGGCTAACCATGGTCCCCGCAACAACATGGAGGTTTATCATGCGGCTTGCAAAGCTCTCTCTGACCGGCGCTCTGTGCATCCTGGTTCTGACCACATTCGGCTGTAGCCAGCAAAACGAGCGCATCACCGCCCTCGAGCAGGACAACACCAAGCTCCAGGCCGAGCGCGACGACGTTGCTCTCCGGCTCGCGGCCACCCAGGAGATCGTCAAGAAGGTCCAGCAGAACGCGACTGCCAACAACGACCAGATCAACACCATGCGCTCCTGCCTCGATGAGCACATCATCAAACTGGCCCAGACCACGGCTTGGCAACGCACTTTCGAGAAAACCCTCCAGCTCGTGAACACCCGGCTTGACGATGCTGCCAGCCAGCAGGGCTCCGGCTACGAGCAGGCGCGCCAGGCCGCCGTCCAGGCCGAGAAGGCCGTTGACGAGGCCCAGAAGCGCATCGCCGAGCTCGAGCGCAAAGTCGCCGAGATGGCCCGCACGCTGGCCGACGCTGAAAAGAAGGCTGCCCAGCCCCCGACACCCAAGCCCTTGGCTACGCCCTAGGGCAGGTTCAACACGCCGCTCTTCGGACCGGCGGCTCAGATCCTGGTTGCGTTGCCACGCTTCACAGCAGGTCAACCGGATCAACATCCACCGTGAAACGCTGCACACGGGGCATGAGCAGCTTCTCATGCCCCGCGGCCCGCAGCAGCCGTTGCACGCCCCCGCCTTCCGCCCCCCGCACCAGTACCTGATACCGCAACATCTCGCGTAGCCGCGCCATGACGCACGCCTCCGCGTCATCGACTCGCAGCATCGCGTCCGTGCGCCCCGCCAGCTTGCGCAAGGCCTCAGCCAGCCGCCCAGCCTCCGATTGCGCCCGCCCCGGCCGCTCGTCCGCGCAGATCAGCCGAACCAGCCGCGCCGCCGGCGGATAGAAATACCGCTTGCGGTCCGCCAACTCCGCACCCGCGAAACCCTCGTAGTCCATCTTCACAGCGTACGCCACCGCCGCCGGCGTGCCACGCACCGTCTGCACCACCGCCAGCGACGAGCCCGCGCGCCGTCCCGCACGCCCCACAACCTGCACAATCAGTTGAAACACCCGTTCCGAAGCGCGAAAGTCTGGCAGCGACAACGCCACGTCGGCGTCAATCACACCCACCAGCCGCACACGCGGAAAATCCAACCCCTTCGCGACCATCTGAGTACCGAGCAGAATGTCCGCCTCGCCGCTCTCAAAACGGTCCAGCGCCGCTCGATAGTCATCACGCCGCCGCATCGTATCGCTATCTAGCCGCAGCAGCCGAGCGTCTGGAAAACTACGCCCGAGCTCCTCTTCCAACCGCTGAATCGCCGAACCGCTACGCACCAGAGTTCCGCCGCACGTGTCATCCAGACAACGCCTCGGCGGCTCCATCCGGCGACCACAGCGATGACACTTCAGCAGCCCCTCCGACTGGTGATACACCATGTGCGCTCCGCACCGCTCGCAGCTAACCGTCAACCCGCAGGCCGTACACCGCAGCGCTACCGAATACCCTCGGCGATTGTGCAGCAAAATCGCCTGCTGTCCCTCCGCCATCGTCGCCGCGATCTCGGCCGCAAGTTCCCGCGACAGCAGCGTCGGCGGACCATCCCCATCCGCATCGTCAGCTTCGACGACGCGCGCCTCGGGCAGCCGCGCGCCGGGCACACGCTCCGCCAGACGCACCAGTTCATAGTGCGACCGCCGATGAGCGTTGTACCATGTCTCGAGCGCCGGCGTCGCCGACCCCAGCACGACCGGCACCCCCTCGATCTGCCCGCGCTTAACAGCCACATCGCGCGCGTGATAGTACGGCGCCGCCAGATTCTTCAGGCTAGTTTCCTGCTCCTCGTCAACCACGATCAGCCCCAGCCGCGGGCAGGGCGCGAACACCGCGGTCCGCGTCCCGATCACGACATCCACTTCGCCCGCCGCGATGCCGGCCAGCGTATCCCGTCGAACCCGCGCGGTTAGCTGACTGTGCAACACCGCCACCCGCTCGAACCGCCGCGCCAGCCGATCGACGATCTGCGTCGCCAGGGCGATCTCCGGGATCAGCATGATCGCCTGTTGCCCGCGGCGTATGACCTCGCGCATGGCGCGCACATAAACCTCGGTCTTGCCGCTACCGGGCACCCCGAACAGCAGTATGACCCGAAACGCGTCCGGCGAATCCAGGGCCGCCAGAATGCGCTCACCGGCCTCGCCCTGAGCCGCCGTGAGCTCGAACCCATCCTCAGCACAGGGCCCCGCCGCCGAAGGCGTCTCCGGCAACGAGCGAGGCGCTGGCTCCTCGCGCACGATGCACTCCAGCACACCTAGCCGGCAGAGGTTACTCACTGTGGCCGCGCTGGAACCGCTCTCGTGCAACACTTCACTCCGACGCCGCTCGGTCGCTCCCACCGCCGCCAACACCGCCGTCTGACGTTCGGTCGGCGTACGCTCCAACTCAGCCCCTGTGGCCTTGACGTACGTGACGCGTTTGAGAATCGACCGGCGCAGCACGGCGGGAATGATCGCCGAGAAGGTCTTCCACGGCGAACAGACGTAGTACTCGCTCACCCACAGCCCCAACTCGACCAGCGACTCGGGCAAACCCGGCCCCTGCGACTTGACCGCCAGGATGGGCCTGAGCGTATGGTCCCATTCCTTCACGCCCACTCGCAGGCACAGTCCCTCGGTGGGCCGGTCGCGCCGGCCGTGCGGCACCTCGACCTCGACGCCCGGGCGGACAAGATGCTCCGTTTCACGTGAAACGGAATAGGCGTGCGTACGTGGAGTCCGCGCCTTGACCGCAACCTCCGCGACCAGGCCACGCTCCGCCTGCCCCGCCGAAGGAACCAGCCACAACTGGCGGCTCGGTCGATCTGCGTTATCGGGCTTACTCACGTTCGTCCAGTCACTCCAAAACAACCCTGTTGATCTGAGACAACATTCTCATAACCGATTCCCTGGGCAGTATGGATGCGTCAGGTGAACGACATATCCGGGCTCTCAGAGCCCCGTCAATCGGTGTCCAAGCGACATTCATACTGCAACGGAACCGGTCACATGTCGATGCAGAGTACATGCACCCGTCGCTCGGCGGGCTGCCGAGCAGCAATACTATCACGAGCAACAAACATGACTAGCCCGGACTCCAATCCTATTGTCATCGTGGACGACGACGTCGCAACGTGCAAGCTGCTCGAGCGCCAGCTGCAATCGGCCGGCTTTGCGGTCCAGGCCTTCACGAACGCCGCCTCGGCGATTGGTGGCATTTCGGGGATGAGCAGCGGCACGGTCATCGCCGACTGGCACATGCCCGAGATGACCGGATTGGAGTTATGCCAGGCCGTCCGTGGACTGCAAGAGATGCAGGCCATCGGCAACATCTACTTCCTGTTGCTGACCGCCAGCGACTCAAAGGATGAGGTCGTCAAGGGGTTCGAAGCGGGGGTCGACGACTACCTCACGAAGCCGTACCACACGGGAGAACTCCTGGCCCGCGTGCGAGCCGGGCAGCGTATCCTCGCTCTACAGAACGAGCTGATTGACCGGAATGTGGAGGTCCAGAAGGCCAACGCGCAGATGGCCCTGCTGGCCAACAAGCTGGAGCTGCTGGCCAACACCGATGTCCTCACCAGGCTACCCAATCGACGCTTCCTGTTCGGCAAGTTTCATGAGGCCTGGGAGTCCGCCCATAAAGAAGGCCAGCCCCTCAGCGTGCTCATGATGGACATCGACCGCTTCAAGAGCGTCAACGACACCTATGGTCACGCCGTAGGCGACGTCGTTCTAAAGCACGTCGCCAACGTAATCCGCAAACACTCGCGGCGTCCCGATCTGTGCGGGCGTTTCGGCGGCGAGGAGTTCGTGGTCGTCGTCCCCAACGCCAACGCAGCGCAAGCGGCCGAACTGGCCGAGAACCTGCGTCGCGAAGTGGCCGCCGAGCCCGTGGAGTGCGACGGAAACGCCATCAGCACGAGCATCAGTTGCGGAGTATCAGAGAACGTCATAGCCGAGGAACAGCCCGACGACCTCATCCGCCATGCCGACTCGATGCTCTATCTGGCCAAGGAGCATGGCCGCAACCAAACGTGGATTCACGACCCGAGCGGCACGGCCCGCCGAGCCGGCGACGGGTTCACGGCTCCCTGCGCGACGGATTCCAACGCTGGTCCGCGGTCAGCGAACTCTCCGGTGCGAGAGCAGAATCGCGACAAGGCGTTACAATCCGCTCATGCGGATTCTGATAACTAACGACGACGGTATCCTGGCTCCCGGCATCCTGGCGCTCTACAAGGCGGTGGCCGACCTCGGCCACATCGACGTCGTGGCGCCGGCCGACTCCCAATCGGCCGTCGGCCACGCCATCTCGGTTCTCAAGCCCCTGGCCGTGCAGCGTGTTCACGTCGAGGACACCTTCCATGGCTGGAGCGTGGCGGGTCGACCGGCGGACTGCGTGAAGCTGGCCATTGTCGAGCTGCTTGACCAGCCGCCGGATGTTGTGCTCAGCGGGATCAACGCGGGCGCGAACACCGGCATCAATGTCTTGTACAGCGGCACGGTCGCCGGCGCGTTGGAGGGGGCACTCTATGGCATACCTTCGGTGGCGTTCTCGCTCGAGCTTTCGAAAGAGCTGGATTTTGGGCGTGCCGGCCGGGTGGCGCGTGCCATGCTCGATCGCTTCATCGCCGCCCGGCCGCCGGCCACCACCTGTCTCAACGTGAACATCCCCGCCGCCGAGCGTGGCTGGCCGCCGGGCGTGCGTTGCGGCCCCCAGGCCGCCGTGCGGTGGGAAGAACACTACAAGAAAGAGGTCGCCGAGGACGGGCAGGGCATCTACTGGCTCAACGGCCACCTGCCCGAGGGGCACGAGTTCCCCGGCAGCGACCACTGGGCGATAGCGGCTGGGTACGTATCGGTGACGCCGTTACGTGCCGACCTGACCCATCACGAACAACTGTCCGAGGTCGCCGCTTGGGATTGGCCCGCCACGTTCGGGTAGCCCGTCGATTGCACAATGGTTCCGTCTGTCAGGCCACGTTTACGGTGTGCAGGAAGATGTCACTTACGCTGAAGAACCCACACGCGATACTTGCCGTTCTCGACACCCGCCCGCGTGACGTACTCGAAGTTCGTCCGCCGCCCGAAGGCGGTGGCCCGGCTTGGGAAGCGGTGCGTGACCTGGCAGTCCGGCACAGAATCACGGTTGGCGGACGGCGTGCGGTCGTTCGTGGCGACCAACACCGTAAACGCGGCCGTGGCCACAAGCCCGGCCCCAAGAGCGGGCCTAAGACCGGGCGCGAGGGCGGCGGCGAGGCACTGGTGCGCCCGCTGGCCCCCGTCACGCTGACGGAGCTGTTCGCCGACGCGAGTAGTCGCGCGGGCGGGCACGGCTTGTGGCTGGCACTCGATTGCATCCAGGATCCGCACAACCTCGGGGCGATGATGCGCACCGCCGCCTTCTTCGGCGTACAGGGTGCTTTGCTGACCGCGGACCGGGCGGCGCCGCTTACGAGCGTGGCCTACGACGTTGCGGCGGGCGGCGTTGAACACGTGCCGCACGCTCTGGAGGTGAACCTCAGTCGCTCGATCGAGCTTGCGAAGGAGGCGGGTCTGTGGGTTCTGGGGACGTCGGAGCACGCCGGCGAGGACATATCGAAGGTGCCGCGTGAACGGCCGTGGCTCTTGGTAATCGGCAACGAAGGGCGGGGTATTCGTCGCCTGACGGGCGAGCATTGCGACGCGATGTGCCGCATAACACAACGCGGCAACTTGGATTCGCTGAACGCGTCCGTGGCGGCGGGAATCCTGATCGCAAGTCTTACGTCGGGCTGACGGGGCAGCGAGGGCGTGGCGATCGCCTTCCTTGGCCCGGTATTGCACGAACCGTTGTGTCCGACCACATTCGCGAGGCCGGCTGAAGCCCTCGCAGCCCAGCCCTTGCCGGGCCAGGCGCAACTCGATCACCCGCCCGCGTGTCCGGCGGGGGATGTGGCGGTCCGTTGACTGGGGTGGTATAATCCGGGTTTTGCGACTTGTAGCAGGATGCCGCTATGGAACTGAGCAAGATCCTGACGATCGACCGTATCCGTGTGCCGCTCGCCGCGCAGGACAAGAACGGCGTAATCACCGAGCTTGTCGACCTGCTTGCCGGGACTGGCGCGCTGCTGAATCGGGATTCGGCTCTGGAAGCGGTTCTGAAGCGTGAGGCCGAGCGGACTACGGGGATCGGGTACGGCCTGGCGATCCCACACGGCAAGAGCGAGGGCGCCGAGCAACTGGTGATCGCCGCGGGCAAGCCGGCGCAAGCCGTCGATTTTCAGAGTCTGGATGGTCGTCCTGTGACCTTCGTGGTTCTTCTTCTGAGCCCGCCTGACCAGACCGGTCCCCACATCCAGGCCCTGGCCAAGATCAGCCGACTGATGAATATCGAAGATTTCCGCAACCAGGTGGAGGCCGCCACGACTGCGGATGAGCTGTTCCAGTCGATCGCAAGTTGCGAGTCGGCCGAAGCGTCGGAACTGCCGTAGTACCCCGTGGCGGTGTGGTTGTTGGGGGGCGCACTGCTCAAGAGCAGTGGCCCGTGGGGGTTTTGACAGCCGCCGGTCTATTATTGCCTCAATTCGATACTCGGGCACTTGGGGGACAAGCTGCACGGCCAGAAGTCCGATTGTGTATGTGTGGGCGGCGACTGGATCGCCCCGATCACCGGATGGCGTGGCATGGCTCAACCACATATCCAAGTCATTCTCTTCGACAACGAAGTGCCCGCTGGACTGCGCCTAGCCTTGAACAGGACCACGGCGACCGTCAGCTTTCGGCCCTTTGACGAGGCTCTGCAAAGCAATGCGGTATCGGCGGCCGACGCCGTGGTGTTGGTGGTCCCGGAAGATGCGTCGGGGCTGACCAGCCCGCTGCGCATCGTGTTCGACCGCCTGTCGGAGCACCCTCGGGCCACGCTAGTCCTGACGCCGGACGGCAATGTCGCCCCCCTGCTCGACCACCCCCCCACCGTCCCGGTGACGTACGGCAGTATCGGCGATGAGCACGGGCTGACGGTTCGTCTGGGGATGATGCTGGAGATGCGGAACTCGCTCGACTCGCTGCACCGGGGGATGCTGGCCAATCGGCGTTCGGGCCAAAGCATGGCCAAGCGATATGTGAACCAGCTTCGGCTGGCCAGCCAGGTGCAGCGTGAGTTTCTGCCGAAAGCGCTCCCGCGATTCGGTCCGGTGTCGTTTGACGTCGTGTTCCGGCCGGTGGACTACGTGTCGGGTGATATTTACGACGTACACCGGCTGGATGAAGAGCACGTCGGGATCGCGATGGCGGACGCCAGCGGGCATGGCATCCCCGCCGCCCTGCTGACGGTCTACATCAAGCGGGCCCTGCGCGGGAAAGAGATCGAGAACGGCGACTACCGGATTCTGTCGCCGGAAGAAGTGTTGCAGCGGTTGAACGAGGACATCCTGGACGCGGGGCTGGACGAATGCCCGTTCGTTGCCGCCGTCTATGCGGTGCTGAACACGCGTACGCTGGAGCTGAGCCTGGCGCGGGGCGGGGCACCGTACCCCATTCTCCGCTCGGCTTACGGCGAGGTGCGGCTGATCGACAGCCCGGGGAGCGTGGTGGGCGTATTACCGGACGCTCGCTTCGAGGCGTGCCAGATGCAATTGGAGCCGGGCGACTCGCTGCTGATCTACTCGGACGGACTAGAACGGATTGTCGCACCGCAGCAGGCAGGCGGTTGCCTGCCCGAGAGCCTGCGTCGAGCAGCCGAGCACGTGGCCCAGGGCGGCGAACCGACGCTCGGCACAATCGCCGGCACGACGGAGGACGCCCTGTCCGGTCTGTTCGCCGGCGGGCCAGACGCAGCCGTCGTGGTGCCATCACGGACGGACGATCTCGTCACGGAGTCGGTTTGGTGCAAGACGCTGCGTGAGGAGGGGCCGACGGCAGCACTCGAGCAGATCTCGGGGCGTCAGACCGCGTTGCGTCG
>CAZUCH010000110.1:0-8603 GCA_964619045.1 uncultured Planctomycetales bacterium
TTCCGCTCCGAAGGCGCCGTGCATTCCGTCCCGAAGGCGCGACGCCTTTCGCCCCAAAGGGGCGGGGGAGGATTGCCACGGGTGGAGCGCAGCGCAACCCGTGGGTGAGACGCGTGAAGCTCCATCTTACCGCCTTGAAGGGGCGGGGGCAGCGTGCCTACGCCCTTTTAGGGCGAAGAGTGTGTGGGAACGCCCCGGGGCCACGGGTTGCGCTGCGCTCCACCCGCGGCTATGCGCCTGTGCCCCTTCGGGGCAGTTTCACCGGATCACCGGCGCCAGATGTGCGGCTCTACCCGGAGCCTGTGAACTGCTGTTGGAACAGAGCCAAGTCCGCTAGATCCACGTCGTCGTCGCCGTCAAGATCAGCGGCTGCGAAGTGTTGGGGATCGCATCCGACAGGCGGTTCCGTGAGCCCCGCCCCGCCGAGACAGCCGGAGAAAACATCGAAATCAACGATATCCACGTCGCAGTCGGCGTCAAAATCCACTGCCGAGACGGCGGGGGGAGTTGATAGACGCTCCGGCAGGAGCCGGTTGGATTCCTCATCGACTAGGCACGTCGGAGGGAAGTGATCGCGGAAATAGATGTAGTTGCATCCTGCTCCATCAGCAAGGGCAACGAAGTTCAAGGTCGCCAGGTGGTGCAACCCGCATGCCGGAGGTTGTCCTATAAACGGATTCGTGCCGGCGGCCAGATCCAGGCTGTCCTCCGAATCGACAATCGGCAGGATCGGCAGCCCGAAGGGCACTGCCGTATAGCTGCCCTCAATGAAGTCGAGCTTGCTGGGTAGGAAGCCGAGGTACGCCTGAAACCCCGAGGCACCCGGAACACCTGACTCGCAACTGATGCCATCCATCCAGAGTTCGCACGTCACCGGCTCTCCGGCCAAGACAAACGGATCGCTTGTCAGGACCAACTCGAGTTCGACCCCACACAGCCCCACGGGTACGTACTGGCCGACCAACACCAGAACCGTGGCGACGAAAGCGAGATGCCTTGTTTGTGGCATTGTGGTTCCCATGTGCATCCGAGCCCCGGCGTGAATCCCTGCCTCAGCTCCGATATCGAATAACCGCTACGGTATCGAGACACTACCCAATTCTCATTCTACTACATGTGGCCTTGCGGCACAAGGTCCGCCACTCCTTCGGCAGCGGCGACAGAGGCCGTTCCATCACAAAGCGACGGTTCCCTGAGCGCCGGCCGCCTCAATACACGAACGAAGCGACGCGCGGCCCGATAAGCCGCGCGCCGCTTGCAGTCAGCCGGTCACGTCATCAGGTTGCGGAAGCACTGACCGGCATTCCTTTCTCCGCTAGCGCCGACTGGACCGGACGCTTCGCGAGTTGAGGTCGCGGCTCTCTTTCGGCCTCGTGTTCTCCGACGAAATATCCGTAGTGTCGTCCTCGGGAACCACTCCGTTGAGGAACAAGGCCACGTCGTCGAGGTCAATCACGCCGTCATCGTTAAGGTCACTGCGGTATGCGTCGGGCACACCGAGCGCAGCCAGTTCGCGGACTGTGATCGAGGTTCGCGGCTCCGGCGTGCCGGGCGACGGCGAGCAGCAATCCTCGTCACCAACCGTGCCATAGTTGTCCGCGATGAACCCGAAATCGCTCACGTCGATGACACCGTCGCCGTTGGCGTCCGCGTGAATCGTGAAGACGCCGCAGGGCGTGTCACCGTCGGGAATGAGGTCGCCGTCGGAGTCGTAGACCGAACCCCACTGGCCGATGTACACGCCGAAGTCGACGATGTCGATGAAGTCAACGGGGTAGCCGTCGACGAAGTCATCGTAGTAGTCGCCCTGGAGCAGCATGTTCGAACCGGTGAAGTAGGCCTCGTAGTGGTCGCCGACAATGTCGAGGCCGGCGCCGCGATCGAGTCTGACCGTGAGCGTGTGGAGCCTGTCCTGGGCAGTCACGCAGTCGTAATCGCCGCAGGCTAGCTGGTCGCCGATCACCACGTTTGTAGCCAGGCAGTTCGCCCCATCCGTCGAGGTGAACGTTATGTCCCTCTCGAAGGTGTAGTCCGTGCCGTCACAGTCGAAGAACGTGAACACGATGCAACGCACCAGTGTCAAGACATCACCCGGATTGCCCGGGTCAGCGTCATAGAAGCCACCCTGGATCTCTATGTCAACGACCAGATCGTTGTAGCCGAGGACGGTAACTGTCTGCTGGCAGGTGTTCTCGTTACCGTTCACGTCGCGGACGGTCCAGGTCACGATGGTGGGGCCGGCGGGGAACTGAGCCGGGGCGTCGTTGATCGGATAACCGGGCTCGATGCCGCAGTTGTCGCCCACCATGGGGGTTCCAAGATCAACGCCGGTTGCGTAGCAGACGCCCGGATCGGCGTTGACGGTCACATCAGCCGGACAGGCAATCGTCGGCAACTCGTTATCGATCACCGTCACGGTGAACACGCACGGGATCGCCGGATTGCCGGCGGCGTCGGACACGGTGTAGGTAACCGTGGTCACGCCAACCGGGAACGTGTCGCCGGGATTGTGCGTGCCGGCGGGCGTTAGCGCACCGTCGCAGTTGTCCCAGGCCGTCGGAGCCGTCCAGGTCACCACCGCCGAGCACAGGCCGGCATCGTTGTTGACCGTGATGTCGGACGGGCAACCACTGATCACAGGCGCCTCGGCATCGAGGACCGTCACGGTGAAGACGCACGGAATCGCGGGATTGCCGGCGGCGTCAGAGACGGTGTAGGTCACCGTGGTCACGCCAACCGGGAACGTGTCGCCGGGATTGTGCGTGCCGGCGGGCGTTAGCGCACCGTCGCAGTTGTCCATGGCCGTCGGAGCCGTCCACGTGACGACCGCCTCACACACACCCGGATCGTTGTCGACCGTGATGTCGGCCGGGCAACCGCTGATCACCGGCGCCTCGGCGTCGTTGATCGTGACCGTGAACGTGCAGGTGTCGGTCAGGCCGGCCGGATCGGTGGCCGTTACCAGAACGGTAGTCGTGCCGACCGGGAACGTGTACGGACTGGTGATCTCGAAATCAAAGACACCCGGAGCACCAATCGGATCGCTCTCGATCTCGTACTTGATCGTGTACGAGCAGTTGTCCGTCGCCGTGGCGGCGAACATGACCGACGCCTCGCAAACACCCAGGTCGTTGTCCTCGGTGATGTTGGACGGGCAAGCCACCACCGGCGGCTCGTTGTCGATCACCGTCACGTCGAAGCTGCACACCGACGAGTTGCCACAGCTATCCAGCGCGTCGTACGTCACGGTGGTCGTGCCAACCAGGAAGGCGTCGCCAGGCGCGTGCGATGCGGTGGGCGTCAGGTAGCCATCGCAGTTATCCCACGCCTGCGGCGGCGTCCACGACACAACCGCTGAGCACAGATCCGGATCGTTGTTGACCGTGATGTCCTCCGGACAAGCTACGAACTCAGGCGGGGTGGTGTCCTCGACGGTGATGATCTGATCAGCGGTGGAGACGTTTCCGCAATCGTCGGTCGCGGTCCAGGTTCTCGTGATGGTGATCGGGTCGCCGAGGCAACCGGTGCCGCCGCCGATGACGTCGGTGTACGCAATCACCGGGAAGAGCGTGCAGTTGTCCACGGCCGTGGCAAAGCCGGCCTCAGAACTGCGGTAGTTCGCCACAACGGTGACGTCGCCCGCGTAGAAGTCCATTAGCGGGTCGGGGTCCGAGGACGAGTCGTAGGTCAGCGTCCCGGAGAAGTAGAACACGCCACCTAGGCCGAAGTTGGACATGGGCGAATCGGGTGTGGACGGCGTGTACCAGTGGTGGATTCCGTCGGACACGAGCACGCCCGCGATGTTCGACGTGTAGATCGGGCCAGAATTCTCCCAATCCAGTCGCGTGATGAACACGTCCGTCGCAATGTCGCCCGGCGAAGGGCTGCGGACGATGCTGTTGTAGACGATCGCGGCCGGATTCGCCGCACCGCCCGGCTTGTAGTCGTTGACGGCCCAGACGACCGGCATGGGGTTGCTCGGCCCGGAGCCATCGTAGTCGTAGGCGATCACCGGGAGCGGAATAACCGTCCCGTCGGCGGTCGGCGCCGGCAAGACGATGTCATAACCGAATTGCGTGGCCGGCGGGGTGAGCCCACTGTAGAAGTCGTTGAAGCTAGTACCCGGGATACCGGTTAGCGGCGTCGCGTCGAAGTGGAACTCGCTACCGTTGAGGTTGGTGGCGGAATACTGGCTCTTGAGGTAGGCCTGGTTGGCTGGGTTCTCGCCCAGGCCGTTGTTGTTGTAGTAGATCGCGATGCCGCCCGTGGCCACGCCGTAGAGCAGACCGGGATCGGCGTCCTCGATGCACTGCACGCTTACGTCAGCCGGAACCGTGAGTACCGGGGCCTGCCAATCGATCGAGATGTTCGTCAGACCGAGCAGATCGTCCGGCACGAGCGGCGCACTGCCGCCGCCGGGAACCGCCTTGGCCAGACGAGTCTCGAACGGGAAGCCGGGGTCGCGGAAGGTCACTGCCCCAGCCAGGTCACAGTTCTCGACCAGCACCGTGAAGTGGATTCTGGCCATGGTGATCGGCCCCACGCCCATGTACCCGGTCGGCTCGGTCTCGGGGATGCCGGTTGCGTAGTCGATGAAGCCGTTGCCCTCATCGACCACTTCATGGACCTCGAGCGTAAACGGCGCGTCGCCGGGGGTAAGTGCATTCGGGGTCGTTACGGGATCAACCCAGTCCAGATCGAGGATGGTCTCGTCGTAGTCCAGGTAGAATCCGCCGCCCACAATTTCCTCGCTGGCGCCGCTGGTGAGCACGATCTCGACGGTGAGCGTATCAACGCCGTTCTCCAGGCAGGTATCGCCGGGCACGAGCGTCAACGCCGTTGGTCCTGGAACCACAGTGATCGTGTAGTCTTCGACGTCACCGTAGGTCGTCGTCCCACACGGCTCAGGCGTTCCGCCGTACTGCACGCGGACTCGCATCATGGTATCACCCAACGCAGCGCCCCACGGCGGAGTGATGGTCGCGGTGTAGGGGCCGTAGCCGGGCGAATCGGTCAAAGTGATGGACTCACCGGCATCGTCGAAGTCGTAATCGTGGTTCCAGTCGATCCACAACCCGCCAACGTCAGTGCTGTAGGCGTTGCCGATCGTGATGTTGATCGGATACGAGCCGCCGACTTCCATGGTCGTCGCCTGAGCGGTGTAGTTGCCGTAGCCGTCACAGCCGGTGGTGTTGTCGATGCCGCCGACTTCGACACGCTCGATATACTCGTCGCAGCCGCCGGAAGCGGCGCAGTAGGACGGGTCGCAGGGCGAGCATTCCACGGACACCCAGTAGTCGGCCCCGCAGGGGATCCCCTCAAAGACCGACGGGCCGACCCACAACCAGTACGTCCCGGGCCGCACACATTCCGTCAGGCTGACCGTGTCACACTCGGCCGCCACGGCACTGGCGAGAATCTCGTAGTCCACACAGTCACTCGAGCCGGCGTCAATAATGAAGATCAACACCGGGAACTCGGCCTGCGCCGTCCACACCAACTCCGTCCACTCCGTCAGCACGATCTCGTACCAGTCGGTGTCGCGGTAGTTGCTGCCGCCGAACAGGAACGTCCCCGAAGTTCCGCAGACCGTCTCGCCGCAGGCGATCGGCGAATACACCGGCACCGCTGGGCTGCAACCGCCGTTGAACACGTCGTCGTACTCGTCAGCGCAAACCGGCTCACCTTCCGGCGTTCCGCCGGCGGGACACTCGACCACGCACGGCTGATTCCAGAATATATAGAGTTCGTAATCGCCGGTCGCGCCGTTGTACCCGTCTACGGTGACGAAGTACGTACCGGCGGTGATGGTCGCCGTGACTTCCGACTGCAGCGCGCGGCCCTTGGCACAAGCCGCATCGTCGTTGTAACCGATGTCCTCGGAACAACAGGTGGTGCCGATGGCCAGCTTCGTGTCGTACGTGGAGTTGCACAGCGAGAAGACCCACTCGCCGTCGTTCGGAATGGTCACCTCGTATATGTGGTCATCGCCGTCGCCGCCGGTCACGTCGCAGTCATCGCCCGCGCCGGTCGTGTTGCCGGCCCAGATCCCAGGAGCCGTGACCGTGAAGTCTGGCTCGCACGGCGGCACGCCGCACTCGACACACGTCAGCGTGGCCCGATACTCCGCACCACAGGGGACGCCGGTGAATACTGACGGCGCGACGAAGAGCCAGTACGTCCCGGCCGGCAGGCACCCGGACGTCAGGCTGATCAACTCACACGGACCGGCGGTGATACTGTCCAGGAGCTCGTAATCCACGCAGTCGCCGGAATTCGCCGCGATGGCGAAGAGCAGCACCGGGAATTCCGCTTCGGCAGTCCAGGTGAAGATCGTGTCCACGGTGGTCGTGATCGCGTACCAGTCGGTGTCGCGGTAGTTGCCGCCGCCGAACAGGAACGTCCCCGAGGTTCCGCACACGGTCTCGCCACACGCTATTGACGAGAACACCGGCGGCGTGGAATTGCAGCCGCCATTGAAGGCATCGTCGTATTCGTCCCCGCAAACCGGTTCGCCTTCGAGCGTATCGCCCGGATCGCACTCGATGTCGCAACCCGCGCAGGCCGGGTCGCCACACGCCGTGCCGTCGTCCGTAACGTCAAGCTGGAAGTTGCCGGAGTAGCTGCTGTAGCCGCCGACGAGGATGTAGTAGTCATGCCCGGCCAGCGAGCACCAACTGACCTCCGACTGAGTACCGCAGAAGTCGTCGTTGCCGGCGACACACTCTGTCCACGTGCAGTCACACCATACCTGGATCTTCGTGTCGAAGTCGGTGTAAGCATTGCACAGGCTCGCGGTAATCGTGTTACCGGTTCCGGTGACGACGTACCACACACCCTTGCCCGGCGCGCTAGTGACGCAGGTCGGCGTGCCGTCGTTGGTCGCGTTCGCGGTGTTTCCCTGCACGTTGTCGCCGACCGCGATCGACTCGGCGTCCGCACAGGCGTCGTTCGGCGGCGTACTGCCGCCACAACTGGCGCAACGCCATACCAGATTGGCACAGGTGCTGTTAGTCTGGCAGTTGTACTCCATGCGGGCCAGCCAAACCTCGCCGGTGAACGTCGCCGTCCACGTTATCTTCGACTGCAAGCCGCAAAAGTCGTCCGAGAAACAGATGTTGGTGTCATAGGTGTCGCGGAGCATGAACTGCGAATCCCAGAGGCAACTAGCATCGCCGTCACCAGTGCATGAAGACCACTCATACGTTTCCCCCGACACAACCGAGAATCTCGAATACTCGCCGGCATATGCACATGAAACGAATGACGTCCAGTCAGCCGAAGTGGTCGTGAAGAGGCTACCGGGATAGGGCGCGCATGTGTCGGTACACCCACCAGAGTCACACTCTCCGTCCCGGCTTCCTTGCCCCTTGTCCTTCTCCTGAGCCGGTTCGATCATCGCCGCGGACAGGCTCGGGTGGTTCTCCATATCTGCCGGGACGACCTTCACCGGCGCCACGACACCGGTGTCCGGCGCCAAGGCCGACTCGTCACCGGCTGTAACGGTGCCCATGCACAACAATACGGCTCCCAGGATGCACATTGTTCTGTTCCACTTCATCTTTGCACTCTCCCTTACCATCGTTTGAACTAGAAGTGATGTGATTCCATTCGCGATACAGTCCTTTAATAGTGCTCCGCGGCACTACGCGGGGCTAGCGCGGTCTCGTGAGCTGATGACAGCTCACGGGCACTGTTGCCCCAACGGCGCATGGTCATCGGACATGTGTCCCGCCGACGGCCCGGCGACGGATTGGATGCGGGAGTCGGCGAGCCGAACAACGGGTGTCCCGCGTTCGGCCCGCGCGCTCCGCGCTATTCAACTACTACCGGCGACGCAGCAGCGCCAGCGCGCCCAGCGCCAGCAGGCTGAGACTCGCCGGCTCGGGGACGATTTCCACCGCCGCCGCGGCGCCGATCTCGCCGACCACGTTATACGTGCCGGACATGACCTTCGTGTAACCCACGGCATGGCCCTCAAGCTGCAAGCTCGGCAGGATGGTCACGAGTGTCTCCGGGGTCTGGGCCAACGCCTGGAACGTTATGGTCGTCAGCAACGTCCCTTCCTCCGTGACGTCCATCGTATTACCAGGCGTCACTAAGCCCGTCCACATGCCGTTGCCATCCGCCGGCGGGCTGGCTTCATTGAAGCCGAACGAGTTGCCCGGGAGGAATCCCGACGTCCAGAGACCATCGTAACTGCCGGTCAGTTGCAGATAGCCTACGTCCCAGGTGAGGATTGCCTGGGCCGACGACATCTCGCCGACGTCCGGGCCGCCCGCGTCGGGGACGTAGATCCCGAAGAGCCCGATTTCGACCGCGTCAAGAACATTGACGGTCTGATCCAGCGGCCGCCACTCCAGGTCGATGGTGTATGCGCTTCCCGCCGGGACCATGGTCAGCAGCCCGACCAAGCACACCACACCAACTGCTAGTCCTCTTCTACCAAACTCCAACATACCTCACTCCTATTGTTGCATCTTGGAACTAAACTCCCAGAACCGCGACGCGCGGCCGGTTGGCCGCGCGCCACGTATCCACCTGATGTTATCTTACCGACGGGTACCTATCCCGCGGCGGCTATTAGACTGCTCGAACGCACC
>CAZUCH010000111.1:0-8602 GCA_964619045.1 uncultured Planctomycetales bacterium
GATGGACGCGTGCCCCAGAACCTGACGGGTGGGCCAGATCCTGTGGACCTGGGGGGACGATTGCTTCCGGCTGCCGGGCCGGGCTGAGCGATCCGGGGTCACGTCTCGATCGAGTCGAGCCCCCAAGTCTGAAGAGTTGGGCCACCCATCCCACCCATCCGGTGATCATCCCGCCTTTGAACGCGCGGCGGTCGAATCTCTGGCCCGGCCCGACGCGCCACGACCGCTCGCCTGCCGCTCCACCGCCGCGGCTTGGTTGCAAAGCGCCGGCAATGCGGCCCCGGGTGCCACTGCTCTCGAGCTTGCTGTTACCCACATTTTTCGAGTCGGCACAGGCGCGTCGGAACGAGTCCCGGAGGGACATTTGATAATAGCCCAGCGAGCCATCGCTGGGAACGCGGGGGACGCCAACGATCTCAGTCCCGTAGATGGCATGAGCAAGAAGACGGCCGCGCGCGTCAGCGGTGACACGCGCGGTCGCGTATGTTCGGAGTGTCGGAATGTCGGCTAGTTCGCCGCAGCGGCCGGGGCCGGCATGACCGATACGAAGCGCCCCGTGAACTCGACAAAACCGTCGGCCAGAGCGAATAGCGTATCGTCGCGCCCGCGGCCAACATTCTTGCCAGCCTTGAAGGGCGTTCCACATTGGCGAATGATGATCGAGCCGGTTTGGGCCTTCTGACCGCCGTAGAGCTTCACGCCGCGATACTGCGGGTTGCTGTTACGGCCGTTGCGGGTGGACCCCTGTCCCTTCTTATGAGCCATGTCTTCCTACTTCCAGCAATTCAGTCGTGCCCGCCAACCGCTCGGCGGACTCCAGGTTCCACGAGAGATCAGCGCATAATCCAGCGTACGCCTTCGCGCTCCGGCGCGCTGCCAGGACGCGAGCGAGGCGAACCCGGGAGAGTATAGCGTATTTCCAGCGTCTTACGAAGGGTGAAATCCTTCGGATTGACTATTGGCCCACGTTTGCGGCCGTCCGGCCCAACCATTCTGACGGTCTCGCGGCGCTGTGAGTCGTAGCTCGGATTGACCAGGAGCTGCATCTCGCCGCTGAGCCCCGCGATGTAAATCGTGAAGTCGTTTAGAGTTAGGTCTACTTGGCGCCAGATGGCGACCGACTCGCGCGAGTTGTCGTCACCCGAAAGCAGCGCCCCGATGGCCTCGGTGGGATGCACGAGGTATTTGTGCGTAATGCAGTGCCGCTCACGGATGGCATCGAACACCAGGGGGCTAATACCCACGTCGGTGTCATGGACCCGAAAATCCTCGGTCACGAGCTGAAACATCGGGAAGAGCCGCTGGCTGCGAGGGCTGGTGTTGGTCACGGTGTAAACCATGTACCAATACACCTCGGTAGAGTCCGATCCGGGAAGCTGGATTTCGAGCCGCTGCGGGTCGAGGAACTTGAACTCGAACTCCCAGGAGATGGGCGTCGCCGCGGGCTGTGGCCCGGTGCCAACGTCGGCATCGGTCGCCGACAGTCCAAGCAATAAGATCACTGGTGCCAGGGCGTGCAACATCAGGCGCTCCTACCCACGGTATTGATTCCGAATAATCACGCTGGCCGGCTCGCCCGGGACGTTCAATGCGCCCAGGGCTCGCGAGCCCGCCTCGCGGATCGTCATATTCTCGTCACTTTCGGCGATCTTGATGATCTGCTCGAGCAAGTCGTCACCCAGCAGGTTGCCACGCCGCTTGGCTGCCTCCGCCAACGCCGAGAACATGAGCACACGCATTTCCTCGGACTCGGCAGTATCCAAGGCAATCTCGGCGATCGCCTCTTGCGCCCCGCGTGAGCCCAGGTAGCCAAGATCCTCGGCCACGGCAACGCGCAGCTCACGGTCCTCGGTCGTCAGAGCGTCAATCAGGGCCACCTCGGCCGCACTGATGTCAAGCAGCGTGTTGCTTGTCAGCGCCAGGAGACGCAGCACCTCGGCCGCCTCGCGAGCCAACGACGCGCCCACCTCTGGCGTGATCGGCTGCGCTCCAACGGAGCGGGTAACCGCCGCGACCACTCGATCCACCTCGAATCTATCCGCTCCAGCCGGCACGCTGCCCAAGCGGTAATCGGCTTGGACGAGATCGCGAACGGCCTCGCCGGCGCCCGGTTTGGTGACAACCACGACCGGGGTGGATGCAAAACGGAACTCGGCTCGCAATGAATCGAGCCCGGCCGTCAGATCCGGACCGGTGATGTCGGAGGCGATGAAGACGACGTCCAGCCCGGCCAACTCGTCACGGGCCTTTTGGAGCCCGGAGTACAGCCCCGCGTCGGTCAGCGTCTCGTAGCCCTGCTCGCGGAGCATTGCGCCGATCTCGTTAGCTGTCCCGGAATCCGGATCGATAACCAGCGCGCCGCGCTGGCCGGCGTGTAACGCCAACGCCTCGGACAGTACCGGCATGAGGTTCTGATAGTTGTGGAAGGCCCGTACGGGTCGCGCGCCGCCCAGCGTCAGGCCGGCGCGTACGCGGACCATTCGATCGGCGAACGACAGCGCCCCGGCCAGCGGCATCTGCCCGTCGGCGTCGTTCACGAGGCTCGCCGGGCCGCCGGTGGTGCGCAAGGCCGCGATCGCCCCCAATGCGACCGCCGGATCGCCTTCGCGTACGGCGCGGGCCAACGCCATCAGGCAATACTCCGCACCAGCCGCCTGGGCGAAATACTCGGCCGGCGGGTAGTTGTCGGGCCGCGTGCCGTCGACCTGCTCGGCTGGCAACTGGGCCTCTCGACGGAAGTTCGCCGCCAGCCACAAGGCCAGCGCGGGCTTCATGCTAGGATCGAGCCGCAAGGCCTCCTCGCAGCACCTCATGCACATAATCTCGTTGAAGATCGCCGACGGCACCTCGATGTTCACGAGCATGTCGTCGCGCCAATACCACACGTTCGCCAGCTCGAGCCGCCCATCCGCGGCCAGCGATGCCCGGTCGGCATGGTACCCTTCGGCTAGCTGATAGAATGCCTTGGCGGCCGGCTGGGCCGGATCTACGGGCAGGCCACGCGTGCGCAGTGCCGACAGGGCTTGCGTGGCCGCCTCGCGGATACTGGACCCTGCCTGCTCGTCCTGCGCGAGTTGCAGGAGGTAGGACGCGCTCTGCGTATACCCAATCTTGCCCAGTGCCTCGATCACATGGACCTTGGCGGCGGGGTCGTTCATTCGCAACGCCATCACCAGCGGATTCAGGCCCGGTCGATCGATCAGCGGCAGGCAGCGCAGCACCGGCTGAAGCATGGCTTTGCGCTGAGCGTCGCGCATAGTCTCAATCAAGAGAGGGACGGCGTTCTCGCCCGAGTCCTGCAACCGCTGGACTGCGTTCTCGAATCCGCGTGGGGGGCCGGCCAGGCGGTTGATGTTCAAGCGAATTCGAGTGGGATCGGCCTTGAGGATCAACTCGCCGCGGTCGAGCAGCCCCTGGATCGCACGAATCGACGCACCAACGGTGGCGTTGTCGAGCAATCGGATGAGAACCTCGCGCCGCTTGGGGACTTGATCCATGAACTCGAGCAGCGCCACAGGGTCCGGCTCGGACTTGAGCAAGGCCTGGAAATTGGCCTCGGCCACGTCGAAGCGGCCGATCTGGCAGAAGTACCAGCCGTCGTCGGCTTCGTTCATCTGCTCGCGGCCGGCGAGCAACTGCTCGACCACGGCGCTGCCGTTCTCGCCCAGCGCGCCGCTCTCGAAGTCCTGCTCGAGCAGCAGCACAGCTCCACCGTTCGCCGTATGTTGCACGGTGTGATCGGCCAACAGGGCGATGCGAAACGGTGAGGGATCGGAGGCCAGCAACTCCCCGAACGCGCTCTCGGTCGCCTCTGCGTCGCGGTTGAGGACTGCTTGCAGCGCGGCGTCCCACTTCTCCCACGCCCGCGTGGCCGCCCCGGTTGAGAAGCTCCCCTCAGCCATCTGGGCGCCCCCGACGCCGGCGGTCATTGAACAGAGGATCAATCCGACTACGAAGCCGGCGAAGCGCAAGTGCCCGGCGGTTCTGTACATAGCTACCTCCAGATTACGCAACCGGGGCGGCCATACGGCCCGCCGCAGACAGCGCGCGATTCTGGCCGCGATTATAGCGCAGCCCGAACTACTGTCAAACGGCTCGTCTTAGCCGTAACACTTGATTTTGCCGGGATTAGGGCGCCCTCGCAGTTTGCGCAGCGGCATACGCGTGCTAGGCTAGAGGGACCATGACGACCGAATCACCGACTCTCACCGCTGTGGCAGCCTGGCCACGCCGACTGCGTTTTGTTCTCGCCACGGGCATTCTGTGGGCGTTGCTGCAGTACGTCGCCGGCCCGCTGGTCTTGCCTAACGGGCTGGATCGTCCGCTGGTTCTATCGGCCTCGCACGCCGGACTGCTCGGCGGGTTGCTGGTCGTTCTGATCATCTGGGCCGGGGCCGCCCTCGCAACGTTGATCATCGGCACCGAACAGCGAGCGCCGGTACTCCTCGCAATTGGCTTGGCGTTGGCACTGTGGGCCGCCCAGGGCGGGCGCGCCGGCGGGACAATCGACGACTGGCTGATACTGCGGAACCAGACCCCCGGCGTACCCCGCGGAGCACCCTACTGGGCGCTCATCGGGGACTACATTTACCTATCCCTGGCTGTCGCCGGGGCCTATGCCATAGCATCCGCCCTTGCTCCACGCGGCGAGCCTGGCGGCCTGGCCGGCACGCTCCGACAGGCTTTTCGACCCGCGCCGGCCGCGGGCCAGAAGCCCCATGCCGGTCCCGCCGCCCTGCTGGCGACCGTCGCGGTCGCCGGCGTGGTCATCTTCTTTCTCACGGGCCCGGCGTTGGCCCAGACGCGGCGTGGCCAGGTGTATTTCGCGGTTTTCGTCGGGTTCCTGGCCGCTACGTTCCTGGCGTCGCATTTCTTCAAGATCCGCGATCCGCTCTGGTATTGGCCCGCCCCGCTTCTGCTGGGCCTCATCGGGCTGGTGGTCGCCGGCCTGAGCCCCGACCTGCTACTGGCGCCAAGCGGGCAGTTCCGCCCGCTCGACGTCATCCCCGCTTGGGGGCTGGTCCGCCCGTTGCCGATCGAGATGGTCGGCGTCGGGCTGGTCGCGACGTTCTGGTCGCTGCACGCTCCGGGCCGGCCGCACGCGGACGACACTGAGGGCTGACCGGAGCCGTCCGATGAATCGGCAGCGCGGCCGTGAACACGCCGAAACTTGGGAGGAGACCCGCGACAGGCTCGTCGCGGAGACGTCCTTCTATCTGACCGAGGCACTGCGTCACCCCGAGCTGGCGGTGCGCATCCCCATGATCCGCGCCGACAGTGGCCGTTTCCCGCCGTCGCTGACGTACGCCTTCTGGGGGCCGGTGCTGGCTAACGAGTAGCTTCCCTCCCACTGTCATCTGGCCCGGGGGCGGAGTCATCACGTCAGCGCCTCACGCTCACCGCAACAAGATCATCATCACCTGCGCCGCCACCGTCATCGCGACCAGCGCGATTGGATAGACGGTTGCATACGCCAACGTCGGTGTATCGGACTCGAAATGCGCGGCGGCGGCACCGAGACCGGGCGTGCTCGTCATCGCGCCGCACGTCATGCCCAGCGAGCCGGCGACGCTTTGCCGGAAGACGATGAACGACAAGATGAAGCCGATCGCGGTTGCGGCTGTCACACACAGCACTCCCACCAAGAGTAGCGCCGCACCTTCCGTCTGGAGCGTTGGCACGAGCTTGGCCCCGGCTCCGACGCCCGCCGCGACGAGGAACAGCACGAGCCCCAGCTCACGCATCAGATAGCGAGCGGCGACCGGAACGTACACTCTCAGCGGGCCAATGCGACCGAAATGCCCGAACAGAAGGCCGGCGAACAGCGGGCCGCCCGCCAGGCCGAGTTTGATCGTCCCGACGCCCGGGATCGGTATTGGAGTGAGGCCGATTAGCAGACCGAGCACCAGACCCACCGCGAAAGCCGGGATGCCTGTTTCGTGTACGCGTTGTTCGCGAACGCCGGCCACCTCGGCGAAGCGCAGGACGTCCGGTTCGTACCCCACGGCACGAATCTGGTCACCGATCTCGAGGACGAACTCGCCCCGAGGAGCGAATTCGAAGCTCTCCCGGCGTACACGCGTGATCACCACGTCGAAGGTGCTGCGAATGTGCAGGTCACGCAGCGACTTTCGCGTGAGTGCGGGTTCGGTAACGTAGATATCGCGGGCAACAACGCTTGGCATCTCGCGCAGCTCAACCTCCGCCGGCACGGGCGGACCGATGAGCAATGCCAGGCGATCCAACTGGTCGTCTGTGCCGATCGCGAGCACGATGTCGTCGCGCTGCAGTTGGAATTCGCTGCCGCCGGGAAAGACGTCGGTGCCGCGCATCACTCGGGATATGTTCGCCGCCACCATCTCGTGCAAGCGCAACTCACTGAGGCGTTTGCCCACACAGCCCGGATTCCGCACGAGGAAGCAGCGCTGCTGGACCGCATCGGCGGCGGCGGCGGCGGCGGCCTCCGAATCGTCGCGCCGCGGAGAATCCCGCAACCAGCGAGGAACAAGCTGTGCGAACAGAACCACGCCGACCGCGCCGATTGGATACGCCAATCCGTACGCTACGGCGACCAGCGGGCTACTCGCGACCTCGTTGGCGGCTGCCAGTGCCGGGGTACTTGTGAGCGCGCCGGCGAACGCGCCGACAGTGATCTCCGCCGGCAATCCGAGTAGGGAACCGGTCAGCCCAGCCGTGGCGGCGCCCCCCAAGACTGTTCCCAACGCGACGACCAAGGGCGTCCAGCCCTTGCTGCGGATGGTGCGGACGAACCGCCCGCCGGCTTGCAGACCGATTGCGTAGACAAACAGGACGACGCCGAAGTCTCCGAGAGCTTTGATCGGCTCTGGGTTGACATGGCCGAAGCACCCGAACGCGAGCGCGACGAACAGCACGCCGGAGGATCCGAGGGACAGCCCGCGTATGCGTAGCTGTCCAAGCAGCAACCCGAGCGCGATGATCAGGATTGTTGCGGCGACAGAGTTAGCGAGGAAGGCGTTGAGGATTCTGGTGTCCTTTTCGTCGAGCGTCTGTCAGGTGCGGCGGTGCTGTGGCGAGCCGCATCGGCCGCAACCCACGGCCGGCCCGGCCGCCCACGCCCAACGACCGGGGGCTCGGTATCATAACTAAACCACCGGAGCGAAGGAACAAGGTCGCCGACGCGTGGTATTCGTGGGGCGAGCAGTGGCTGGCGGAGTTTCGCCCACGGCCGGGGTAATGACGTCGAGGTCTCGTCCCGCGACTCGATCCGCCGCAAGATGGCTTCCGCTCGCAACATCGTCTGTTCGACTCTGTCACGCCGCCGGTGCCCTGGATGTGGTGTGCGGCCCCGGACGCAGTGGTCTCGGGGCCGCATTGGATGGTGCGTTTAGGGGCGCGCCTGCACGGCTGGGGCGGCCGGTTGAAGCGGCCGGGAACCTGTCCGCGCTTCCGCCTCTGCTAGTTCGCGAACGTCGTTCCGGACGTGAACACGTAGAACACGTCTACTTCCCAGTCGGTGGTTGTCCTCAGTGCCCTGACGAGGAACTTGGCATAGCCGTCCATACACTGCACGACGTACACGTGATTAAGCTGCAACGGAGGCAAGTCGGCACCGCCGCCGCCGTCCCAGGTCGTGGGCGCCGTGGTCACTGAACTGAGCGCCACCACGCCCATGTCCTTGATGTAGCTCTCGGGGTTGGCTCCGCCGGCCATGTTCCTCTCGGTACGCAGCCACAGGTTCGTGTCCCACTGTGTCGCGGTCGTGGTCGACCCCTGGGGCACCCACGTGATGATGTTGCCGTCGCTGTTGGGTGCATCGCCGTTCTCATCGCCACTGACGCCGGCGGAGAAATCGAAGCCCCAGTGCTTCAATGCCGCGGCGGGGTACGGGGTAGCGTCGCAGGCGTCGCCGGTCCCGTCGCCGTCGGTGTCGGCCTGGTCGGCGTTGGCAATCAACGGGCAGTTGTCGGCGGTGTCCGCGACGCCGTCGCCGTCGTCGTCATCGTCGCAGGCGTCGCCGGTTCCGTCGCCGTCGGTGTCAGTCTGGTCGGCGTTGGCCGTCAACGGGCAGTTGTCCGTGACGTCCGGAACACCGTCGCCATCGTCGTCGTCATCACAGGCGTCGCCGGTCCCGTCGCCGTCGGTATCGGTCTGGTCGGCGTTCTCCACGTCCGGGCAGTTGTCGTCCGCGTTGGCCACGCCATCGGAATCATTGTCGTTGCTACCAACTGAGGGAATCGAGTTGACCGTCACCGTCACCGTCACCGTATCGCTCGCCTCTCCACCGTTGTCGTCGCTGACCGTGACCTGGAATCCGTAGGTGTCGGCCGCGGCCGGGACGAAACTGACAATGACCTCCGCAAGCGAACCAAAGGAGGTCTGAGCGTTGGCCGCCTTGGCGAGCGTCACCTCGGGGCCGGACGTCTGTTCCCAGAGGAACGACAACATTGCAGCCTCCGGGTCGGTGCTGGCGCTGGCGTCCAACGTGACGGTCTCCCCGACGAGCGCGGCGATGTCCACGCCGGCATCGGCAGTCGGTGCTAGGTTAGGCGTTTGGCGGCCGCTGTCGAGTTGCTGCTGTGGTGGGCAGCCGGCCACCATGAGAACGCCGCACGCAACAATG
>CAZUCH010000112.1:0-8514 GCA_964619045.1 uncultured Planctomycetales bacterium
TGACGCTGCCACGGGCGATGCCGTCAACCAACACTGTCACCAGCGAAGCACTGGCGAACGGAGCTTGGTAGATTGCTGAGACCTCAACCGTCGTGGCACCGGGGAGAACCGGCTCACCAACGACCGGCGGCAGCGGCTGCGTGGCCACGCCACGCGGATAGGCCAGATCGCTGTCGCCCGCGGGCAGAGTCTGAACGACCGAGACCGAATCGTCGGCTTCGAGCGTCAGGCCGCCGATGTCGGTCTGCGTCCCCGTCGGGATGACGGGGTCGCCTACCGAGAACCCGTTGATGTAGACCTGCAACGCGGTTGCGGTGCCATCGTTGAGCACACGGATCGTGTCCTGGCCGAAGATGATCGGGCCAACTACTACCGGCAGAGGCACCGTGTTCGTAGAAGCGTTGCGACAGAGCATCCGGAACCGTACGGTGGCGGTAGTATCCGGGAAGGTCGGGGTGTTGACGCAGGAACCATTGACGTGCCAGATCGCCAGCGTCTCATCTGGGCCGGCGGTGGGGTACGTCCAGGTCATGCGCTGACTCCACTCGCCATCGAAACTGGCGTCGTCACGCAGGCTGCTGGAGGCCAGAGGAGTGGTGGTTTGATAGCGCGTGCTAGCCATGTAGCTGAGGCCATCTTCCATCGTGTGGATTGTGCCGATGACGTTGTCGAACTCGTCGAGGGCCTCGACGGCGTCGATGAAGATCTCGTGCGTACCGCCGTCTGGAGCACCAGGGGCGATGGTGAACCAGAGGCTGTCGATCCCGTAGAGACCGGAACCGGCCGGCAAAATCTCGCCGTTACCGCCCAACCAGGCGATCACGAAGTCAGAATTCGTCAGGTCAACATCAATCTTCTGCCAGACGCCGTCCTGGTTGAATAGAGCCATACCTTGGGGAATCCCGCCGGTTACTGACGTAACCGGAACGCGCTCCCAGGCGCCTCCTTCATACGTGCAGATGTAGCCATCCTCATCCAGCACGAACGAGAACGAATACGGCGACGGCGCGGGGAAGACCACCACGGGCGCGGACGGATCGCTGACAATCCCGGTGACAGCCTGACGTTGCGTAGCCGTGTAGACGTCGCCGGACTGGGCGCCACCGGCGATCGTAAACGTCACGGTCTCCGGAACCGGGTCGCCGACCGGCAGTTCGATCGGGTTTCCGCCGTTCTTGTAGAGCGTAACGCGGTCGGCGTCGAGCAGCAGATCGGTGACGTAGACCGCAGTGTCCTCGAAGATGATCGGTGCCACGACTGTCGGAGGCAGCACGGGATCCGGATCGGGAGCCTCGAACTGCAATCGGTCAATACCGACGTCAATCAACCGCTGGAAGCCACAGGACACTTGCGTCATGGCGATGTGTTCGAGCGTGCCGCGTTGGGGCGTCACGTCAAACACGCCGTTGCCGGTCATGCCGGTGATGCCGCCAACCGGCGTGCCGCCGTTAACAGTCACTTGCCCGGTGATAAGATTCCATTCTAGAGAGTATGCCTGGGGACTGGTCGGGAGAGTGATGGCCGGAATCGGCACTCGCCCGCCATCCACCCCGATGAAGTAGCCGAAGCGTGTCTCATCGTCGGAGGCGGGGGTGGTGTCGATGTCACCGTTGGGCCCGGGATCGATGACCGCGGTGCCGGTGGGCAAGGCCAGGCCTTCGGGGCCGAGATCGGTGCCTACTTCGTAGACCTGGATGTCGTCGCCGGCAGCGGTGGTATCCACGATCATATCAGCGCCGGCAATGATGCCGTTGACCGTGGTGTCGACGCCGATCCACTCGATCTCGCCGCTTATGCCGCCGTTGCCCATCTGCGGAACCAAGACGCCGGTCTCGCGGATGCCGAGGCACAGTCCGATCTCACCGGCGAACAACTCGCTCCTGTTGGTCAGGTCGAAGCGGACCTTACCCTGGGTGTGCAGCGAGGGATTCGGGCGGTCGGGGCCGTTGAAGGTGGTCAGTCGCATCCAGGCATCCGGGTCGTCACACCCTTCAGCGGCCCAGCGAAAAATGACCTCCATCGCGGCCGCACCCTCGGTATGCAGGCCAGCGGCCCGATAGGCCGAGTTCTGGTCATACTCGCCGGCGGAGTTATGCACAACAAAGTCGGTCGTGCTGCCGGACCACTCCGGGATCTTGAACATTTCTTGGGACGTAGCGGGATCGCCGATCGGCTGCTCCGGCGGATCACCATTGAATCCAACCAATTCCGAGTCGTATTGCGCAAGTGCCGCGGTCGGCATGAGCAGCAGGGCCAACATGCCCAGGGCTGCGAGACGCCCAATCCTAGTCATTTTGATGTCCTCCAGGTCATCGCGTTGTGAGTGCCGGAACCCGGGGGCGCGCACGCCGATGGACTCCCCATATCTACATTATTGTCGGCTGATCGCCGTTCCAATCTGCGGCCCAGCGACCGATCAGGGCAAAAAACACGCCCCACCCCCCCGCGGGTGCGGTGAAGTGGGGCGTTGTATGCCATTGTCCGTGTTACTCGAATGCAACGTCGATTCCGCTACAAGAAACGACTCTCATTTGACTCAGGCAGCCGAGAACGCATCTTCGCGGCGTCGCGGTGCCTCCGAACTAGCGGCGGCGAATCAGAGCCACGGCACCCAAGGCCAGCAGCGTCAACGAAGCCGGCTCGGGGGTGAGGAGGTAGTTGTCGTAGTAGGCCTCGCCACCAGACGAGCTAATGCCGGAGCCGATGCGTGCTTCGTACCAGAACCCGCCGGGATGCGAGAGGCCAGCGGTGTCCAGGATGCCATCAACGTAGATGTCAAGGGTGCTGGCGCCGATTACGGCCCTGAAGTTGTGCCAACCGATGGAGCGGTCCGTATTCAGGTTGAACCAGCCGAGGCCATAAAGCACGCGGGCCTGGTACTTGTTGGGGTCGTGCTCTGTGGCGGCGTTGTACTGTCCCATCGCCAACAGGCCGGCTAGTTCATCCGTCGCCGTCTGCGAGAGTAACTGACCGTACTGCCGTGGATCCGACGCGTTCCCGACGGTGTCGTAGTAGTCAAACGACCACACGATCGTGTCCGAGCCCGTGATCTCGAAGGGCGCGAGCGCAACCGAACGTCTTGCGGCTGCCAGCGTGTGGTGAACAACCTGGTTTTCCGGATCCAGCGGGCCCACGTCTAGGAAGGTGGCGGCCGGATGACCGATAGCACTGCCCCACGTGAGATTCAGTGCATCGGTGTCCGCGTACGACTCGAAGTCGTCTTCGATGATGTTCGCCGACGCCACTGTGGCGAGAGCCAACACAATACTGAGTGCCATTACTTTCTTCATGTCCAAATCTCCTCCTAAATAAGAGAAACATGTGTCGCGGCCGGGCCGTGAGTAGCTTCCGCCTACGACGTGGGTCGGTGCCTCCGCAGCCCAGACCCGAGCCTATACTCCCAATCGTTCTTACCGCGGAGCGGAACGCCCGCTCGACGTGTCAACCACTGGAGGTTTACCTCTTGAGCTGTGCTTCTTTCTTGAAACCGGCGCCAACTATGTCGAGCGACACTTCTGGCACAGGCGGGCGCAGCTCCACTCCTAGTCAAACGCCGAGTATAGTGTTTTCCCTTACACACCACAAGGTAAACCGGTTTTTCCTAAGAAGATCGCTAGCCACCTGGGGATGGAAGTCTGGAGATGGCTGGGGCGATGGTACACGTCCCATAATAGACGCCTCCTTCGGCAGATACGCGCGTTAGCCTTTAGGAGGTGAACCCGAAGCTCATTCCTGATACGATGGCTCCACAGCGTAGACACACCGCCGCGCTGGGGCGGCAGTGCGTGTTTCGTCGCTGGGGAGCAGTTTGGCAGGGGGCCGAGGAGCAGACTCGCATGCATTGTGCCCGCCACCGACACGCCGCCTCGTGGGGAATCCTAGCCGCGGTAGTGACAGCCGCGTTCAGTTGCGGAGCCCTTCCGGCCGTCGCGCAGATCGTCACTGTGGACAACGAGGATTCGGAGTTCACGATTCTATACGGCGACTGGAACACCGGCAGCTACGGCAACCCGCATGGCAGCTACTACAACTGGTCTGAAACGACGGAGTATGGCGGCGACCCGGCCGCCGCCGAGTGGCGACCCGAGATCGAAGAGGCCGGCGCGTACGACGTGGCCATCTGGTACGTCCAGGGCACCAACCGGACCGACAACGCGACCTTCACTGTTCACCACGCCGGCGGGTCCACACCTGTACAGGTCAACCAGCAGATCGGCGGGGAAACCTGGGTGCCGCTGGGAGCGTTCACGTTCGACGCCGGCACCGGTGGCCACGTCGTGCTGGACAACGATGCGCACTCGGGCGTTGTCATCGCGGACGCGGTGCGATTCACGTTGACCTCATCCACAGTGAACCTGACGATGGAGGTCGTACCCGCCGGATGGGGCACGACCGATCCCGCGCCCGGTGGCCCCTATGAGGTCACGACCAACACCATCGTGCCCATAGTGGCCGAGCCCGAACCGGGCTGGGAGTTTCACCACTGGGCCGTGTCGGTGGGTGACCCGGTGGCCGCCCCCAACTCGGCGGCGACCACGGTGATGATGGAGCGCAGCAAGACGGTGACGGCGGTATTCGTCGAGCCAACGCCGGTGCAGCCGGAGTTCAGGGGATTCTGGGCGGACGCGTTCCACTCGGGCTACAAGAGCGAGGCGCAGATTGACGAGATGATCGGGGAGGCGTTGATCGGAAACTACAACGCGATCGTGCCCGAGGTTCTGGCTTTTCACGACACGGGCGGCAGCGGACACGGGGCCTACTGGGATTCGGACATCGTACCACGAGCCGGCGATATCGTCGGAAGCTTCGATCCACTTGAATATCTTATCGCCCAGGCACACGCCGCCGGCATCGAGGTCCACTGCTGGCTGGTGGCGTTCCGCGTGTCCACGACCTGGCCCCCGGCGGGGAACCCGCTGGTGGCCGATCACCCAGAATGGTTGATGGTACCGCGCGGCAACATGGGGGGCGGACCGGCCACGGTCGACGACAAGTACACCTTCGATCCGGGGTCGCCCGACGTGCAAGAGTATCTCCTGTCGATCGTTCGGGAGCTGGTGACCGACTACGACATAGACGGCGTTCACTGGGACTACATCCGCTACACCTCGACTGATGCGGGCTACCCGGCATATACCTGGTACGACAAGTCTGGGCTGGAGCGCTTCGCGACCATCACCGGCTACGGCGGCACGCCGGCGATCGACTACGGGCCGTGGTCCGACTTCCGTCGCCGGGGGATTACCGAACTCGTGCGTCGTTCGCAGGTGGAACTAGGGCGTGTCGGCGGCGAGCCCATGCGACACAGCGCGGCCCTTGTCACGTGGGGCAACGCGCCGTCGAGCTTCGAGAGTACGAGTTCCTGGCAGCTATTCCAAAACTGGCGGCTGTGGATGGAGGAGGGCTATCTCGACACCGCCATCCCGATGACCTACTACAACTACAACACGTATCCGAGCTGGTATCGAAACTGGGTAGACCAGTCGCTGCTCTGGCGCTACGACCGTCATCTGGTCACGGGGCCCGGCATCTACCTGAACAGCTTCGCCAACAGCGTGACCGAGATCACCTACGCCCAGAGCGCCGGCGTGGACGGCATCTGCACGTATTCGTACCTAGGCACCAACAACGCGGGTGACAACTGGTGGGAGTGGTACGACTACGCGGCGGACAACGTCTTTCCCGAACCAGTCCCCACGCCCGCCATGAGCTGGCGCGATCCCGCGACGACTACCGAGGGAACCGTGTACGGGCGCGTGACCGACGGAGCGACGGGCGCGCCGCTGGATGACGCTACGATCACCCTCAACGGCTTCGCGATTGGCGAGACTGATGGCAACGGGTTCTTCGTTCTGACGCACGTATACGCGGCGGCCGACGGTACGCAGATCCCGCTCGGTGCCGAGTATCCGGGGTATGACGACGTCGAACGGCCGGCCGTGCTCATCGAGCGGGCCGGCTACACCGAGGCCAACCTCGCCCTCGGCGATTGGCTGCCGGGCGACTACGACGTGGACGGCGATGTTGACTGGGACGACTATGTGCAACTGGCCCCGTCGCTCACCGGCCCCAACAACGGCCCGCCCCCAGCCGGTGCCGACCTATTCGACTTCGACGCCGACAACGACGTTGACCTGCGCGACCTGGCGGTTTTCCAGGGCACATTCGGCAACTGACCCCCGCTCGCGGCGCCAGCACCCCCATGCACTGCCATCCGTGAACTGAGGGGGGATCCGGGTGCCACGCCGACGGCTGCTTGCGCCGTCATGTTCATGCCCACGCAAACAGCCGTGGGCATGGCACCCCCGTCGATTCAAGTGTGGCGGAGCACTAGCGACCGCCGACGGTCACCACGCTGCGCCAGAGTGACTCCGGCGTGGGGTACAGCCGATTCATGCGGTCGAGTGCCTTCTGGAATTCCTGACGCGACCAAGAGTCACCCGCCTGGGTCGTTCGCACAAGCTGTGTGGCGCTGGCCCGAGCCGGATTCTGGGTGTGGAAGCTGCGCACGATCTCGGTCGTGACCAGGTGCACGTCCACATGGTGCTGCGACGACAAGGCCTGCATCACACGTAGGCCGACTGGAGTTCCAATGTCGATCCAAGCATCGAAAGTTGTTGTGTCGCGGTGGGCCAGACGCAGGATCATCGCGACCGGCAACACGCGCTCGATCTGCCACGAAGCCAAGCGAAAGTCCACGGAGGTGTTGCGTGGATACTGGCTGAGATCAAAGAGGCCGACCCGCACGTAGAACGTGAGCTGAGCCCCGACCAACGTGTATACCAGAGTCCCGGTCGGGGCATCGAGAACTGATGGAGGAACGTTGACATTCATCGATGCGTCACCTGTAGGGCAAGCCGGAGGCGGCGGCCAGGCTCATCCAAACTCCACACGTTCGCACTCCACGGTGAGCATAGTAGGCGCCATGGCGTGAGGCAAGCGCTGAATTGGGGCGAATCGAATCGCACGACGGCTCCCATATCAGCCCGCGCTCGGCCGCTCTTCAAGTTATTACAGTGGCCTCGCCGTGGCGGAGGCGTTAGACTGAGGGCGTAGTCGCCTCTTATCCCGGTGTGCTGGAGGCGGTATGGCCGAGTTGTTCGATAGTAGCAAGTTGTTTCCCGCGGATGGCGGGGGGGAGTCGTTGTACACTCGGGTGGCGAGGGGGGCTCTGCTCTGTCGCACCACGCCCGGCGTTGAGCTTACCCCCCGTGCCACTGCCCGGGCGGTGGCCGATGCGCTGCCACACTCGCTGGGATGTTGGTTGCTGGATCGGCTTGACCGCTTGGGCTGGCTGGACCCCCGCGCTCGGATTCCCTTCGACATTCTGGACGGTTCATCGTGCCCGCCGGAGTTTCGGGGAGGTCGCCGCGAGTTGGTTCGCCTGGCTGTCTTTGGTCTCCCAGGGCAGGGCCTCGCATCGCGCGACAGACACCGCCAGGATGTTTACCAGCAGCTTTGTGCGCAGATCATGAGCAGTGCCGTTGATCCGGCTTCGCTGGTGAGTGTTGCACGCCGGGCAATGAACCACCCGGACGTGGTGAGCGACTCGGTGTTGAGCTCGATGGTGAGGAGCTTCATCGCCCAGCGGGAGGCCGTGTTGCGGTCACAGCAGACGCCGGAGGAGCGCCACGCCGAAGGCCAAGAGCGGTCCAAGTTGCGGCGTGCTTTCGACGTACCGCAGCGCTGCGATTACCCGGCGATTGAAGAGACGCAGGCCTTGTTCGCCCGCTTGCAAGGCGAGTTCGACTCCCGCCTGGCCCTGTTCGAGGAAGTGCAGGCCGAATTGCTGCTCGACAAGATGCGTGCTCTGCGAAGTCGCTTCCCCGCGCACATCCCGGCGGCCGATCTGCAGGCCTGTGAGGAGCAAATCGACGCCTTGCTTAAGCGGTCGGGGGTCTATCGGCGTCAGATCAAGGAACTGGCCAAACAGGGGAGCGAGGCGGCGCACGGCGGCGACCAGAAGCTGGCGTGCTGGATAATGCGCCGACTTCAGGCCATTCACGCGCTGCTGCCCAACCTGCTCTCCGATGAGCAACTGGAGGAACTGAACGCCCAAATCACGCACGGTGGTGAAGCCCACGAAACCGAGGAAGCTAGCCAAGAGCTGATCGAGCGGCAGAATGAGGTTGCCTCCAAGATCAAGAGCCTGGCGAGCGTGGTACACCGATTCCACGAAGTCGCCGCCCAATTGCCCCCTGAGCACAACGCCTATCGCCGGGCCGAGGTGAACTACCGCGCGGCGATTGAGGAGATTCGCGGCCTGGACACCGATTGGTTGAGCGGGCTCGTGGTCCATCTTGAGACCTTGCTGGAGGAGCTTGACGATCCGGACGGCACTATGCACAGCAACCTGGATCGCTTCATTGCCAGCGTGCGCACTACCCTCAACCGTCTGTGTCTGGAGATTCGGAGCTGGCACAAAGGGCAAGCCAGCGGCAACGGCGGCCAGACGCCGCCCGATGATGACGCCTCCTCGGCCAAGTCCGCCTGAGTTGCCGGCCCGATCCCGGA
>CAZUCH010000113.1:0-3287 GCA_964619045.1 uncultured Planctomycetales bacterium
GGTCGGCGTCGCCGGTGATACGACCGAGCCGCAGCAGGTTGAGCATGGCGACCGAGTTGCCGGACGGAATGGCGCCGTCGTAGACCTCCTTGATGCGGGCCGGCAGTTCCTCGCCGTCGTCGGCCGTGAAGAACAGGCCGCCGGCCGATTCGTCCCAGAAATGCGTCAGCAACTCGTAGTTGAGTGCCCGGGCCGTTTCCAGATTGCGTACGTCGAAGTTGGCTTCGTATAACTCCAACAATCCCCAGGTCATGAAGGCGTAATCCTCGAGATGGGCGGGCAGGCCGGCTACTCCCCGGCGGTAGCGCTTGAGCAGTCGCCCACGCTCGTCGCGCAGATGCGTGAGCACGAAGTCGGCCGCTCGCTGGGCCGCCTGGACATACTCCGGCTCATCCAGGGCACGTCCGGCCTTGGCCAGAGCGACAATCATCAGACCGTTCCAGTCGGTCAGAATCTTGTCATCCTTGTAGGGGTGAATGCGCTGCTCACGGGCGGCGAACAGCTTCTGACGCGCAGCCTCCAGCCTAACCAGCGAATCGGCCTCGGGCGCGTGGTCCAGGTGCGGGATGTTGGTCTCTGGGGGCGTATGGGGATTGTCGAAATTGCCGCCCGGCTTGATGCCGAAAGCACCGCAGTAGAGTTCGCCGTCCGCAGCGCCCAGGACGTCCATGATCTCGGCGCGCGTCCAGACGTAGAACTTGCCCTCGACGCCCTCGCTGTCGGCGTCCTCGGCCGAGTAGAACGCACCTTCGGGCGCCGTCATGTCGCGCAGCACGTAAGTCAGAATCTCGCGGGTGGCACTGGCATACTCGTCGTTGTGCGTAGCCTGATACGCCTCGACATAGGCGATCACAAGCAGGGCCTGGTCATAGAGCATCTTCTCGAAATGCGGCACAAGCCACTCGGCGTCCGTCGAATAGCGGTGAAAACCGTAGCCTACGTGGTCGTACATGCCGCCGGCGCGCATCGACCGCAACGTCTTCTCGACCATCTCCAGCGCATGCGGTTCGCCACTGCGCTTCCAGTAGCGCAGCAGAAACGTCAGGTCGTGCGGCGAGGGGAACTTGGGCTGCGAGCCAAAGCCGCCGTTGCGGGCGTCGTAGCGCGCGGCCAGTTGGTCATAGGCGGCCTTGAGGGTATCCGAATCGAGTGGGGCGCCGGCATCGCCCGCGTTCAGCGAGCGCAGATGGGCGGTAATCTTCTCGGCAGAGCCCAGCAACTCGGCGCGGCGTTCCTTCCAGGCCTGGCCGATCTGCGGGATTAGCTCGGTCAACCCCGGGCGCCCGAAACGCCCCTCCTTGGGAAAGTACGTGCCAGCGAAGAAGGGCTGCTTGTCGGGAGTCATGACAACCGTCAGGGGCCAGCCGCCGCTCCCGGTCATGGCCTGACACACGCTCATGTACACGTTGTCGATGTCCGGCCGCTCTTCGCGGTCCACTTTGATGCAGATGAACGCGTCGTTTAGCAGGGCGGCCACTGCCGGATCCTCGAAGGACTCGCGCTCCATTACGTGACACCAGTGACAGGTCGAGTATCCGACCGAGAGGAATACCGGCTTGTCATCTCGGCGAGCCCGGTCAAAGGCCGCCGCCCCCCACGGATACCAGTCCACGGGGTTGCCGGCGTGCTGGAGTAGATAGGGGCTCTGCTCGAAGACCAAACGGTTGAACTTGGGGCCGCCGTCGGGCGGAAGCTTCTCAAGTTCGTCCGGGCTGGGGATCACAATCCGCATATGCTCACCTTGTTGAGAAGCGCTGCACGTCGGCGGGCCGTCCAAGGTCCACAGCAGGGCCGTGGCCGCGATGGCCAGCAGAAACAACGCTCCGTTCCGTGCTAGTCGTTGTTTCATTGCCCTAACTCTCCGCGCAGCGCGTAGGCGCAACACGGTGTGGGTTCCACTGGTTGGCGTATCCGCCGCGCGCGGCGCGCGTAAGCGCTTCCACGACGCATTCCAGCGGTCGCGTGCTCGCGTTGTTGTCCAGATACACGTACTCGGACATGGTGGTCCGCCACACGAGTCTCGCCTGTGCTCGGGGTTCGGATTGGGCTAGGTTCGAAGATTGCCTGGCCAAACTCCCTTGCTTAGTCTACTATTATAGTAGACTTGGTGGACAAAGCAACGGGAGTTTCCACGCGCGCACGATACGGGCTGCGGGCAACGGGCTTCCTGCCCGTACCGGATCGCTCGGGCGGCTGCCAAGAGCCTCCGGAAACTCTCACGGCCAACTCAGCCAACTCCATGGATGGCGTCTAGCGGCGTGTTGACAAGCCGCCATATACACAAAGGCCACGGCCGTCCGACTCAATGGCCGGCAGCACGTGACCTTGTCTTATCTGGCTTTGCTTTGCGTCGCGTCTAACGCCGGCGGCGCCCAATCATCATCGCACCGCCGATGGCCAGCAGGCCGAGCGCTGCGGGCTCCGGGACGGCGGTGACCGTGACCTGACCTGAGAGCCAGCCTTCCAGAACGCCGTCGCCCACTTCGGAGTCGCCCAATGCGGTCTCGTTGTCCAGCATGGTCAAGATGGTGTTGAGAGCGAGGAGATTGCCGCCCTCATCGTTCGACAGCACCAGATTCATGTACGAATTGGCGCCGAATGTCCCACTCCCGTACTCGGCGTCGAGGTCGACATCAAACCCCATCAGCAGATTGACGAGGGTGAACGAGACGATGCCGTACTCGAATGTTACCTCCGGGAGCGGTACCGTGCCCGGCCCCCACGCCGTCGCCGGCCCCGACGAGGCGTACTCACCCAAGCTGGTCGGCTCGATCACGATGCTGGCATCTACGACACCATCCTGGTCAAAGTCCACGCCGATGGTTCCCTCGACAGTGATGTCCACCATCATGCCGGCGGGAGGAATTACCAGGTCGAACGTCCCAACGGCATTGGTGATGTCCAGGTAGTCCGGGCCGTTGGTTGGGACTCCGTTCTCAGAGAACCCATACAGCGAAAAGTCCGCCTGTGTGACGTCGAAAGTGGAGATGTACGCCGCTTCCGCACTCGCGCCCATGATGAGGATTACTGCCAGACAGATTACCGCACTCGCGTCTTTCATTATCGTGCCTCCATGTTGAAGAGAAGATGTGCATTAACAAAGTGCGTATAGGTCAGATGCGCGTCAGCGCTAACCACTTGGACCGTCGTGAGTTGCGTCGGCCCATAGCATCAACCGGAACCGGCCCGGGCGGTTCGCGCAGCTCTCGGATTCACATGCTGGGAGTGTCGATGAAAAGCAGCAGCCTCCCCACGGGGGCCACTTCCAGAAAGTGCGTTCTCACGCC
>CAZUCH010000113.1:3387-6960 GCA_964619045.1 uncultured Planctomycetales bacterium
CGCGACGATGGACCGTGACGAGTAGGGAAAAGAGCCGCCGGCGGCTAGGATCCTGGGATTCTGGCCCCTCAGTCCCCGATCCTCACGCTCCGGCAGCGGGCCGCTCCAACTCGCGCCGCCAGCCCAGTGCTTTCGCCCGCGCCGGCCGGCAGCGCGGCGGCGATGAACGGAATGTAGCCGGGTGGTTGCAATGTCCGCCGTCGGCCTTACAATCCTGTCGGTTTGCGTGTGTTGGGCCGCCCGAAGGTCGGCGCTGCGGTCGCTCGCTCCATAAGTTGTGTTAAGGAGTTTGCTAGTGAGCACACTGACGAAGGTGTTCATCGTCCTGACATCCGTCGTGGCGATTGTCCTGAGTTGCCTCACCATCTCGACCGCCACCCGCTGGTCGAATCAGCGTGAGACGATCGAGCTATACCAGCAGTCCGCCTGGGCCAACCAGGTGCGGGCCAATCACGTCGAGACGATCATGGCCACGAGCCTGGCCATCAAGGATGACGAGTTGAGGGCCAAGTCGAAGCTTCTCACTGACCGAGCCGAGGATCTGCGTAAGAAGGATGGGGAGCTGGCTCGGCTGCGCATCGACTTGGCGCAGAAGACCAACGAGGCCGTGGCCTTCGAGGCTGGTCGCAAGAAACTCGAGGAAATCCTCGACGTGCAGACCGCCGAGTTGACCAGCACGCAGAAACAGAACCAAACGATGCGGACGCAGAACATCGATCTGCAAACGCGTAACCAGCGTTTGGCGAGCCGCAATCTGGAACTGACTTCGCTGCTGACGATCTCGACCGACGAGAACCGCAATCTTCAGGAGAAGCTCTACGCCTCCGAGCAGCGCTCCAAGCATCTGGAGCAGGCGCTAGCGTCCGGTCGGCGCCCCGCCGACGACCAGACGCCGGCCGGTGCCGTGGCCGTGAGTGCTCCCGTCGCCGGTCCCATTGCGGGCGAAGTCGTCGCCGTCGAGGGCGGCTACGTGAGCATCAACGTCGGTCAGACTTCGGGCGTCGTGATGGGCATGCCCTTCATGGTCTACCGCGGGGGGTCGTACTTGGGAGACCTGGAGGTCTCGACGGTGCGGCCCAAGAACGCCGGCGGCAAGTTGACGCTGGTAAGTGCCGGGCAGCAAGTGCAGCCGGGCGATCGCGTGGTCTACGGGTTGGAATAGGCTCCAGGCAGGTGGTGTGCTGATGGCAAAGCCAGGTACCAGTCCGGGGCGTGCGGCCCGGATGAGCGGCGAAAACGACGTGTACACGGTGCTCACGTGTGTGGCGTTCCTATTCCTGGTGGCAGCGACGATCTACGTCGGCTTCCGGGCACAAACTATGCTGGGTGGTCTGTTGCCGCCTGGCGGAGCGTAGCCTCCCAGTCTGAATGCGGCTTGGGAGGCGATTCCGATCACTTGCCGGCATCGCAGGTTACCATGGCGCGGTCAAGGACGTTGCCGGCCGTTTGGGTCCATTTCGGAGGATGCGGTGTTTCTTCGCCGCCTGATGGGACTGTTTAGTCTCGACATGGGCATTGACCTGGGTACCTGCAACACTCTGGTCGCTGTCAGGGGGGAGGGCATCGTCCTGAATGAGCCTTCCGTGGTCGCCGTCCGCAAGGGCACCAACCAGGTGCTGAATTCGCGCGATGGCAAGGCTGTCGGCTTGGCTGCCAAGGAGATGCTTGGCCGCACGCCCGGCTCAATAACGGCCATCCGCCCGCTCAAGGATGGCGTGATCGCCGACTTTGAGATCACGCAGGCCATGCTCGAGTACTTCATCCACAAGGTCCATGGTAATCGCGGCCTCGCTCACCCGCGGGTCGTGATCGCCGTGCCCTCCGGCATTACCGCCGTCGAGAAGCGCGCCGTCTACAATTCCGCCGAGCGTGCTGGTGCGCGCCGCGTACACCTGATCGAGGAGCCCAAGGCCGCCGCCATCGGCGCCGGCCTGCCGATTCTCGAACCCCGCGCGTCGATGATCGTCGATATTGGCGGCGGAACCACCGAGGTGGCCGTCATGAGCCTCTTCGACGTGGCCGTCTGCACCTCTATTCGCGTTGCCGGCGACGACATGGACGAGGCCATCGCGAACTATCTGCGGCGAACCTACAACCTGATGATCGGACCCCAGACGGCCGAGAAGGTCAAGATCAACATCGGCTCGACCGCCGCGCTCGACGAAGAGCTCAAGATGGAAGTCAAGGGTCGCGACATGATCAGCGGGCTCCCCCGCCGAGCCGTGATCTCCAGCGAGGAAGTCCGCGAGGCCCTCAAGGAGCCCATCGGAAGCATCATCGAGGCCGTCCTCCACACCCTCGAACAGCTCGAACCGGAGCTCGCGGCGGACCTCATCGACACCGGCCTCTGGCTCGCCGGCGGCGGGGCACTGGTCCGTGGGATCGACACGGTTATTGCCAAGGCCTCGGGCCTCGAGGTCCAGGTGGCCGACGATCCGCTAAGTTGCGTCGCCCGCGGCACGAGCGAGTACCTTGAGAACCTAGACGAGTGGAGCGACGCCATTGAGTCCGATGCCGACGAATACTGATCAGGCGGCTGTCAACGCGCGTAGAACCTAGCTGACTAGCTGTGGGGTTCGCCGCTGGGTGCCACTGCTCAAGAGCAGTGGCACACGACGAAGTCCCCGGGACAGAGCTGCCAGGTCGCGGTCGTCTTCACGAGTACTCGAATGCGTATCCCCTCCAAGAAGGCCGTATTTTGGCCGCTGATGGCCCTGTCGGCGGTGTCCGCGTTCCTCATTCCCGAAACTGGTTCCGCCCTGCGGAGCGGCTTCCAGTTCGTGTCGCTGCTCCAGTGGCCAGTCACCGCCGGAGCGCGTGGAGTGGCAGAGACCGTCGCCACGGCCAGCCTGGAACCCATCTCCCGTGATCGTTCCCGAGAACTGCTCGAAGAGACCGAGCGGTTACGCCGGCAGGTTATCAACCAACGACTGGGGCTTCAGCAGGCCCGGCAGCTCGTCGAAGAGCTGGGCGGTCTGACCGGCCAGATGCCTGACAGCTTCGGGGGAATCATCATTGCTCCGGTAGTCGCGTTTGATGCCAATCCGAGAGGCGAGACTCTCCTGATCACGAAAGGTCGGCAGTCCCGGTGGGTGCGGGAGGGGCAGTGGGTAGTTGCGATGGGGGGGGCAGCGCCCGATTGGGATCAGGGCGCAACGGTCCGGGACTTGGTCAATCGCGGCTGGATCATCGGCCGTATTTCCGAAGTCCGCAACATGCTTGCGCGGGTCCAACTGGCCAGTGATCCCCGTTTTCGTGCGCGTGTTCAGGTGGCGCGTGCGCTGCCCGACGGACAAATTCAGGTGGCGCACGATAGTTGCCTCTTGCAGGGGGTGGGGGAGGGGCGGATGCTGATTAGTCAGGCGGTGCGAGACTGTCTTCAGAGTGGCGAAACGCTGGTTGTCATGCCGGCGTCGGCGGAACTGCCGGTCCCGATGAGCCTCGGTTGGATCGAGGATTCGCATCCCAACGAGAAGTCGCCGCGACATTTCGAGCTGGGCGTGAAGCCGTGGGGGCCGGCTCGGCGGCTCACGCACGTTTACGTCATCGCTGTGGAATCCGGGGATGGTGAGC
>CAZUCH010000113.1:7060-8489 GCA_964619045.1 uncultured Planctomycetales bacterium
CTGGGGCGGGTGGTTCTGCCAGGATTTGCGGTTTTTGGAGTTCATGGGCTTGACGCACGGTGCTGTGGCTGTATTCTGGCGTGTCTCGGCCCGTTGGGTCGGGCGGTAGTTGTGGTGGCGGTTGGACGCTTGAGTAGGTAGGAACCTAGATGGCGGGAGAGCGAATTCGCATCCGGATGGAGGCGTACGATCATCGAGCCCTGGACGTATCAGCCCGGGAGATCGTTGATCACGCCAAGCGCACCAGCGCGAAGGTTCATGGCCCCATCCCGCTCCCGACGCGGATCGAGCGTTTTACCGTGCTTCGTTCGCCCCATATTGACAAAAAGTCGCGTGATCAGTTCGAGATGCGCACCCACAAGAGGGTGATCGATATCTACGAGCCCTCCGCCCGTACGGTTGAGGCGCTCAACCGCCTGGTCGTTCCGGCCGGCGTTTTTGTCAAGATCAAGGCTTAAGACGACGCTCGCCCGCTGGGCGAGTGTCTTTTTCACTAAAGCGGGGCCGCCTCGGCGGCTGTGCAGAGTAGGAGTGCCGAGATATGTTCCCGGCGATACTAGGAAAAAAAGTCGGCATGACTCAGATTTTTCAGGACTCCGGCCAGCGCGTGCCGGTGACCCTGGTCGAGGCTGGTCCCTGCGTCGTGATGCAGATCAAGGCCGCTGATGGTGCCGACGGCTACGACGCGGTGCAGTTGGGCTTTGGGGACGTGAAACCCCACCGCTCCACGCTGCCCGAGATCGGTCACGCTCGCAAGTCGCAGACCGCGCCGAAGCGGTTCGTCCGCGAGCTTCGGCTGTCCGAGCCAACTGACAAAAACGTGGGCGACACGGTCACCGTCGAGATATTCGAGAGTGCCGACGTCAAGTGGGTGGATGTCGTTGGGGTGACCAAGGGGTGCGGTTTCCAGGGCGGCATGAAACGCTGGGGATTCGGCGGCCAGATCGCCACCCACGGCGTCGAGCGCAAGCATCGCAGCCCGGGCAGCATCGGTGCCTATTGCTCGAACCTTGGTACTGGCAGCGGTGGCCCCAAAAAGGGCAAGAAGATGTCAGGCCATATGGGCCATGTGCGACGCACGTCGTCGTGTCTGGCCCTTGTTGGCGTGGATGCCGAACATAATTTATTGCTGATTCGTGGCTCGATCCCGGGCCCGAACGGCGGCTATGTGATGGTCCGAAAGTCGAAGACGCGTTCCTAGCGGTAATGGTGTCATGGTAGAGGTTCCCGTATACAACCAGTCTGGCGAGAAGGTCGGCTCCGAGCAGCTCGACGAAGCCATCCTCGGCGGACAGATCAACGCCGCTTTGCTCAAGCAAGCGGTGGTTATGTACCACAGCAACCAGCGGCAGGGCAGCGCCAGAACAAAGTCCCGCGGCCAGGTAGTGGGATCGACCCGCAAGCTCTATCGGCAGAAGGGTACTGGTCG
>CAZUCH010000114.1:0-8440 GCA_964619045.1 uncultured Planctomycetales bacterium
TGCGAGGTTCTTTCGCCAGAATCCCGAGATTCCACGATTCCCCTTGATCTCAATGGGGGCCAGAACCCTCGAGTGTGGGCCACGGCCATGGTCACTGCAGTAGGGGCGTGCGTGCTTTCACATACGGCTCGCCACAATCCCGGGGCGATGTCCGATAATGCACGGGTGTCACTGGCTCACGCGTGCCAGCACCGCCAGAGCGTTGCCCTGCCACCTCCCTCGACTCACTCGGCGACCGGCCGAGTGCCGCGTCAGTCGGCGATAATCCCCGCTGCTCATGTTGGCCAATGTGCGCAAATCCAGGTGGGCTGGCAGCCGGTCGCGGGCCAAGTCCGAGTTTCTCGTGAGCGGCGCGTGGGCGTTATAGGGGCAAACCTGCTGGCAGGCGTCGCACCCGAACACCCAGTCGCCCATTCGGGCCCGAATATCCTCTGGGATGGAGCCCCGGTGTTCGATCGTCAGATACGAGATGCAGCGCGATGCGTCGAGGCAGTGCGGGCTAGTCAGGGCGCCCGTCGGGCAGGCCTCCAGGCAACGCCGACAGCGTGAGCAGCCATCGGCGAGCGGTTCGTCGGGCTGCAGGTCAAGCGTGGAGACCAACTCGCCTAGGAACAAGTAAGACCCTAGTCGGGGATGCACGAGGCAAGTGTTCTTCCCGATCCAGCCCAGGCCGGCGGCGGCGGCCAGTTCACGCTCCAGCAGGGGGCCGGTGTCCACGAAGGCTTGTGCAACGAACGATTCCGGGAGTGTCGCCCGCATGTGGTCGGTGAGGGTCGCCAACAGCCCGCGCAGCACGGTGTGATAATCATGGCCGCGCGCGTACTGGGCCACGCGGCCGGTGGGGGGGGCGCCGGCGGTGCGGGGCGTCTCGCCGGCGCCTGGCCGGTGATAGCCGTCGGATCGCTTGTAGCCGAGTCCGACGCATACTATTGAGCGTGCGCCCGGCAGGAGGCGGGCGGGATTGGCCCGTAAGTGGACGTTGCGCTTGAGGTACTCCATGGTTCCGCCATAGCCGTCGGCGAGCCAGTCCCTATAATACTCCTCCCGGTTGGATGGCTGGGCGAGAGTGACGCCGACCAGGTCGAAGCCGAGTTGGCGTGCCAGGAGCTTAACGTGTTGGGTTCTTGCGCCGGGTGACATTCTTGACGATGATACCCGCGCGCCGGGCGCTTGATCCAGTGCCCGCATGGGGCCGCCCGACCCCGACCGACTTGGAGTGTGTAGATGTTCAACTTTGACTGGTTTCATGGGCCGGGCCTGATCCGGCAGACCGAGGAAGCCAAGCTGCGCTGCACGGCCCACAAGTTTCCGGACGTCCGCGAGCGAAAGTCCGGCAACGGCAGCACCGAGTGCCAGAGGTATCTGGGCGCTCTGGAGACGCGCACCATCCTGTATCTCAAGGACGGACTGAGTTATGAGATGAAGGAGATCGCCGACATTGGCGTCAACAGCGCCTTGGCGTTTGAGTGCGTGCCGGTTGACGAGAACTACCAGGTCGGTGCATACGTGATTGTGGTCCCGTTCGAGGACATCGCGCGCGTCGAGGTCTTCGCCGTCCACCCCGACGAGAAGCCGCAAGAGACTATCCGCATTCCGGGCTTCAGGAGCGGAGCTTCCGAGACGCGCGACTAGCAACCAGCCGGTCGATGACGAATCGCCATAAGGCGCATGTCGAGTGAGGTGCAATGAACCGGGTTCTATCTCTTAGCGGTTTGGTGTTCGTGGGGCTGGCTCTCACGGGCTGCGCCACGGACTATGGCAAACGGGCCGATAACGGCCTGACCTTCTACTGCCCCGGCGCCGGCAACGCGGACATGGGGGACGCCGGCCTGCGGTCCGGGCTTCAGCGGGCCGGCTACCGCGGGCAGGTCGCGCGTTTGACCTGGTCCGTATCGTTCAACGCAGTCGTCGATCAGACCGTACGCGTCATCGCGAGGCAGGGCGGCAAGAACCTGGCCCGCTGCATCGAGGATTACATCGATAAGTACCCCGGTCGCGAGGTCAACCTGGTCGGACTTTCAGCCGGCACCGGCGTGGCCATCTTCGGACTTGAGGAACTCAAGCCCGGCTACGAGGTCAACAACGTAGTGCTGATCGCCTCCAGCTTGCATCACAAGTACGACGTTGGTAAGGCCCTCCGGCGCGTCAAAGGCAGAATATACTGCTACTACTCGCGGAACGATGCCGTGCTGGCCAGCTTGATGAAAGCCTTTGGCACGATCGACGGCGTCTTCCTAGAGGATGGGGCCGGGGCTGTCGGATTGCACTCGCCGAGGGGCGCCGACCGCATAGTCAACATTGGTTGGCGGCCGGAGTTTGAGAAGTACGGCTACTTCGGCGGCCACACCGACGGTACCAGCGCGGCCTTTGTCCAAGAGTACATCGCCGGGCACATCGTTACATCCCAGCACGTCGCGCGGAGTCGAATAGTAGCCGCCATTGAGTCGGCGAAAGTTCCTCGGGACGCGCGCCGGGACTGACGCCCGCCCGCTCGAATACCGCCAGCGCGGCGGATTCGTCACAATCGCGCAACAAGCGGCGTAGCACCTTGCGCCGTTGCTGGAATCCCCGCTGCACGAATGCCAGGAAGCCGGGTACGTCGTCAACCTCGATCTGCTCCGGCCGCAGGGGGTAGACAGCCAGCATGATCGACTCGATCTTGGGGCGCGGCCAGAACGCGCTGGCCGGTAGGATTGCGATCGGTTCGGTGTGCGCCAGAGTCTGCACGCTGACCGACACCGGGCCGTAGGCCGCGCAGCGGGGTGGTGCCGCCAGCCGGTCGCCGACCTCTTTCTGGATGGTACACACGAGTCGCTCGAAGCGCGGGACGTGCCGGCAGAGGTCCACCAGCAGGGGCGTGGCGATCTGATAGGGCAGGTTGGCGACCAGCTTGTAGGCCCCGCCGGGACCGGGGGCTTGTTCCGCCAACGCCGTGGTGATTAGTGGGTTGATGCGATGCTTGCCGGCCAGGGCGTCGCCTTCAATAAGCGTGAAGTTGTCATGCTGATCCAGCCTCTGGTGGAGTAAGGTCTGGAAGCCGTGGTCTATCTCGACCGCCACCACGCGAACGCCGGCCTCGAGTAGCAGTTCGGTCAGTGAGCCCGTGCCCGGTCCGACTTCGAGGACCGTGTCGGCGGGGTTCAGCTCGCCGGCCGCCACGAGCTTGCGCATCAGGTTCAGGTCGACCATGAAGTTCTGGCCAAAGCGGTGTTGCGGCGCCAAGCCGGCGCTGGCGAGTAGTTGGCGAATATCGGACTGTGTCTGGCCTGCCATGTCCTGATGGTGCCCGATTGAGACGACAATGGCAAATCCGATGTAGGCATCGCGGCCTCTGACGCTGGCCATCCGATGATAAGGCATGTAAAGTGGCTACAAAGAGGAACTTGAGGCGCTGCACCGGGACGGCACTCGCTGGTTTCACTGGCGGAGATCGCGGGCTGGATGTCAACCTGACTGCCAGCCCGGCAACTAGTACGCCGCTATGATCATTCTCTGCCGCTGGTTTATATGGAGTCATGTTGTATGAAGCTCATTGGTGTGAAGGGCCGCTTCTGTCTGGCCTTAACCGTACTCTGCCTGGCGAATGTGGTCGGCGCCGGTGCGGATGATCCGATTACGTGGACGTTTCAGCTCGATAGCTTTGGCGAAGACGTGGTGTGGACCGCGCCCAGCGCGATCGACACCGGGGCGGCCGGCTACACTTTCAGCTACGAAGTCACGGGCGTGTGGGCCAAGTTCTACTTCGGTGCCTTTCTAATCACTTGGCCCGTGCTCGACGAGCTGCCCGAGGAGTTTCGGACTGGGTTCGGGACGCTTGCCGGGCCGCCGCCGATGAATGTCGCCGAGGACCAAGTCGTAACCCCCTCGCCGCCGGAGGAGCCTGGGTTGATCGTGACTATGGCCTTGGGCATGGATGGTGGCGGGCATGGGCGCGTGTCGGCGTCGGATTTTGAGTTTGGGACTGTGCAGCGCGAGTTTCCCCCGAACTCGGGCAGTATCATTGACGTGACGTTGGTGGGCATGAGGCTGGAGGGGACACTCACGGTGGGGACAGCGCCGGCCATCGTGGCGGATGTGGTCGATGTCACTGTGCCCGAGAACGAGGCCGGGTCTTTTCAGGTCAAGCTGAGCGACCCGCCGGCGGGGGATGTCGAGGTAGTCGTGGGGCCTGACAGCGGCGACGAGGATATCACCGTCGAGGCGGGAGCCGCTCTTACATTCACGCCGGGCAACTGGGATACGTACCAGACGGTTACGCTGGCGGCATCAAAGGATGACGACGCCGACATTGGCCAGACGGTCATTCGCTGCGCCGGGGATGGCGTGGCGCCGATCGACGTGCTGGCCAACGAGCAGGAGGCTGACTGCGACGCGGATGGTGTGTCCGACGATGAGCGCCTCCTCAGCGAAGCGAGCACCGACTGCGACGACAATGGCGTACCGGACGAATGTGACGCCGATGCCGACGCGGACGGCGTCATCGACGAGTGCGACAACTGTCGGCAGATCGCGAACCCCGACCAGGTGGACAGCGATGGTGATGGCCAGGGCGATGCCTGTGCCGACCAGCCGCCTGACCCGGAGTTGCCGTCCGAGGATTCCGACGATCCGCCCGATATCGAGCAGGCAGAGTCGGACGCGGGCGCCGGCGGGGGAGACCCGGCTGATGAGGCCCTCGATGCGGGACGCGCCGAACCCGCCGCGGACAAGCCCGACGACGATCCCGCGCAGGTCGTGCTGGACATGCCCGTCTACATAGCGTGCGGCCCGTCCACGTGCGGCGTTGGCCTGCTGGGCTGGGGCCCGCTCACGCTGGTCGGTTTGTGTGGTCTGAAGCTCGGTCGGCGGCGTCCGGCGTAGCTGGCAGTCCGCAGCAAAAGTGCTGTAGCGTCCGACCCCCGTGTCGGACGTGGGATGGAGGCAGCAATCAACGGCCGACAGGGGCGTCGGCCGCTACTTCTTCAACGGGCTGCTAGGCGCCTCGGCAGCATCTACGTCTCCGCCGGCACCGGGCTTGTCGCGACTTGGATTTGGCCGTCAGTGCGAACCAGATCGATGTGGCAGCGCCACTGCGGGTCACGCTGGGGGAAATCCGTGCGATAGTGGACGCCGCGGGACTCACAGCGCGTGGCGGCTCCGGTGGCGATGAGCAACGCGACCGTGAGCATGTTCTGCGTCTCCCACGCGTCCGGGGCGTCGAGCACTTTGTCCATCACGTAACGCGCCCACAGGTCCATGATCTCGATCGTCTCGTTTAGCCGATCGCCGCTGCGTTCGACGGCTACGTTGCGTCCCATGATGCTCTGTAGGCTGTTGAGCACGTCCGCCAGGTCAAGCTCGGTTCGCGGCGAGTGCGGCAAGATGTGGCTCACTGGCAGTGGTCGGCTGAAGCGGTCGGCCTCGGCGGCGCGGCGTGCGGCCAGCTCGCCGGCGCTTATTCCGCAGACCAGCCCTTCGAGCAGCGAGTTGCTGGCCAGCCGATTGGCGCCGTGCATGCCGCTCGATGTGACTTCGCCACAGGCCAGCAGACCGGGCAGGCTTGTCTGTGTCTGTTCGTCGACTACGACGCCGCCGATGGCGTAGTGCGCGCTGGGCCGGACGGGGATCAAGTCATGCTCGGGATCGATGTCGAAATCGCGGCAGAGCTGGTTCAGATTCGGGAAGAGTCGGGCGAATTGCCCGCGTTCGAAGTGCCGCACGTCGAGGAATACGCAGGGCGCATCGCCGCGGCGCATTTCGGTCACGATGGCCCGGCTGACGACGTCGCGCGGCGCCAGCTCGGCCCGCTCGTCATAGTCGGGCATGAAGCGCCGCCCCTCGCGGTCGAGCAGATAGGCGCCCTCGCCGCGTACGGCTTCGCTGATCAGAGCGCGGGCAGCGCCGGCGATGTAGAGGGTCGTGGGGTGGAACTGGATCATCTCCATGTCGCGCAGGATCGCCCCGGCCCGGAACGCCATGGCCATGCCATCGCCGGTGGCGACGTTCGGGTTGGTGGTCTCGCGATAGACGTGTCCGCAGCCGCCGGTGGCCAGGATGGTCGTGGTTGCCCAGACCATCTGGTGGCCGTGTTGGGCGTGGGCCGTGACGGCTCCGACGACGTGGCTGTTGTGTGTGAGCAGATCGAGTGCGAAACAGTGTTCGTAGATGCGGATGTGCGGGTGCTCGCGAGCCCGTTCGAGCAGGGCGCGCTCGATCTCACGGCCGGTGGCGTCGTGGGCGTGGATGATGCGTCGTTGTGAGTGCCCGCCCTCGTGGCCAGCCGCCAGTTGGCCACCCGATTGGTCGAATTGCGCCCCGGCCTTCTCAAGGGCCGCGACTGCGCTGGGGGCGGCGGACGCTATTCGCCGGACGGTGTCCGGGTGGCCCAGCCCGCGTCCGGTCGCCAGGGTGTCGCGCGCATGCTGCTCGGGGTCGTCGTCGGGGTTGATAGCGGCGGCGATGCCCCCTTGAGCGTAGGCGGTGGCGGACTGATCGGCCCGGTCTTTGGTCACCAGCAGCACATCGGCCTGGTCGGCCGCGATCAGGGCCGCCTCGAGGCCGGCGATGCCCGAACCCAGCACCAGCACGTCGGTGAACAGGTGTGGGAGCCGGTGGTGCTCGAAGTTCGTCAGGTAACGGCGCCGGCCGATGGGGTTGCTCATGGTTGGTTCTCGGTGCGTTTTGCGGCGGTCCGCAAGGCTCGCAGGTCGTGGGCCATTCGGGCCTCATGGCCCCGGTCGGTTGGATTGTAGTACTTCTTGTCGGCGCCGAGGTAGTCCTGCGGCACGTAACCTCCCGGGAAGTCGTGAGGGTAGAGGTAGCCTTCGCCGCGCCCCAGCCGCGCCGCGCCGCTGTAGTGTGAGTCGCGCAGATGGTCGGGCACCGGCAGCGTCAGGCCGTCGCGCACATCCTGTCGAGCGGCTGCGATGGCGGTTGTGACAGCGTTGGACTTGGGGGCGCAAGCGATGTATGTGACCGCCTGGGCCAGGGCGTACTGGCACTCGGGCAGCCCGACGGAGGCCGTGATTTGCAGCGCCGCCGCCGCCAGTACGGCTGCCTGGGGGGCGGCATTGCCGACGTCCTCGGACGCGCAGATTGCGATGCGGCGCGCGATGAAGCGTGGGTCTTCGCCGCCTTCGAGCATACGTGCCAGCCAGTACAGAGCGGCGTCCGGGTCGGAGCCGCGCATGCTCTTTATCAGGGCCGAGGCCACGTCGTAGTGTGTGTCGCCGGTCGCGTCGTACGAGATCGCCTTGCATTGCAGCGATTCGGCGGCAACCTCGGCCGTCACGTGCGGCGGGTCGGCGGAACTGGTCTGGGACAAGACCGCGACCTCGAGCGCGGCCAATGCTCGGCGAGCGTCGCCGTCGGCGCGCTCGGCGATGAAGCGCAGGGCGTCGTCGTCGCACTTGGCGTTGACCTGGCCGAGCCCGCGCTCGGTGTCCGCCAGTGCCCGGCGCAGGAGTTGCTCAATGTGCTCGGGCTCGAGCGCGTGCAGCTCGAAGACTTGGCTGCGCGAGATCAGCGGCGTGTTCACGGAGAAGAAGGGGTTCTCGGTGGTGGCGCCGATCAGGATCAGCACACCTTCCTCGACGTCCCGGAGCAGGACGTCCTGCTGGGCGCGGTTGAAGCGGTGAATCTCATCGAGGAAGAGGATCGTGCGTTGGTCGCAGGCGGCCAGCCGCTGGCGGGCCTGGTCGATCACGCCGCGCACGTCCTTCACGCCGGCTTCGGCCGCGTGGAGTGTGATGAACTCGGCTTGCGTGTAGGTTGCGATCAGCCGGGCGAGTGTGGTTTTTCCGCAGCCGGGCGGGCCATAGAGGATCGCGCTGGTGAGTCGGTCGGCTTCGAGCAGGCGGCGCAGGAGCTTGCCGGGGCCGGCGAAGTGGTCCTGGCCGACGAATTCGCTCAGATCGCGGGGGCGCATGCGCACGGGGAGCGGATTGACACGCGAAAAAGCGGCTTGTCTTTGCTCGGCGAACAAGTCCATGGCGGGCAGTATACCGCAGGCGGGTGACGAGGTGCGTGTGGGCGGGGTGAGCTTGTCGATTGCGCCGGATTCCGTGCCAGGAATACGGATTACGTGTTGGGAAGGTCGATGCAGGACTCCGTACTGGGTGCCAACGTAGATCGGTTGTCAGGCGCCACATGTTGACGCCGCACACACTCTCTCACCGCTTAGGAGGACAGACACATGAGAACGCGACAGACGGTAAGCGCTGTAGTCGGTTTGGCCATTCTGGCGAGTGCGGCGATGGCGGCAGGTGCCGCACTCACGGATCCCCCTCCGGTATTCGGAGGCCCTTGCGAGTACGCGGACACAGCGGGTGTGGCCACCATCGTTTCCGTGGGAGCTCCTGATCCGGATGCCCTCAGTTGCTCGAACGATCCGGTGGAAGTGATCTTCGACTATCAGCCGGACGACCCGGCACACGCCGAGCTGGCGGCGACGGGCCTGCGG
>CAZUCH010000115.1:0-8409 GCA_964619045.1 uncultured Planctomycetales bacterium
TGCTCATCGGCGTTAGCGGTGTGGGATTGGTGCTTGCCGGGGCGCTGATCGTGCGTCGCAGACTGGTCGGACCGATCCGAGCACTGCAGGCAGCGACCGAAGCGTTCGCGGACGGAAACCTGGAGCATCGCGTGGCACCCGGACCGGCCGACGAACTCGGCGAGCTCGGCGTAGCCCTCAACAACATGGCCGGTGCTCTTCAGGTTTCTCAGCGAAAGTACCAGACCCTGTTCGAAAACCTGCGCGATACCGTGGTGATCTGCGATACGAACGGGACGGTGAAGGAGTGCCATGAGGGCGACGGTGGCTTGCTGGGCCCTTCCCCTCAGAACGCCGTCGGGAAGCGTGTTGACACAGTGTGGCCCAAGTGGCGCTTTGGCGCGTGGACGCCAGCGGAGCTTGTCGGGCGCGTGCTCGCCGAACAGGAACCGCTGCGCATGAATGACGTGGCGATCGAAGTCACATCCACGAAGGCCGCGATCGTTGACGTCGTTGCCTACGGCGTGGACTACGCCGGCACCCGCTACGCCGCCATGGTCATGCGGGACGTAACAGAACGGCATGGCCTTCAGAAGCTCGTACGTCGAGCTGACGCCATGGAGGTCGCGGTCAACTTCGCCCGCGGCCTCTCCCATGACTTCAAGAACCTGCTCCATTGCGCGGCCACCACACTCACCCTGATCGAAGAGAGCACGCTAGAGCCAGGAACCGCCGAGCGCACCAAGACCGCGCTGGAGGCTTGTCGACAAGCAGCCAGCCTGTCTCGCCGCCTGACCAATTTCGCATCCAACGATGAAGGCCACCCGGAAAACCTCTGCCTCTCGGAGACTGTGCGTGTCATAGTCGGCTCGCTCGGCGAATGCTTCCTGGAGGACATCCGACTCCAGATGTCATGTGACGAACCCGTGCCGGTGTGCTTCGACCGAGATCAGCTCACTCAGATTGCTCTGAACCTCGTGTACAATGCGCGCGACGCGATGCCCGACGGTGGGGTACTGTGTATTGGCACGGATGTGGCCGAAGTTGCCAATCCGCTCTCTGGCAGCGCGGGAGGGCCCTGCGCCGTTCTGACCGTCCGTGACACGGGGAAGGGCATGACGGAAGACGTTATGGAGAACGCATTCAAGCCGCTCTACACTACCAAGCCACACTCCGAGTCAGGACCCCGTGGAATGGGGCTCGCCGTGGTTTACGCAGCCGTCACCAACGCGGGCGGATTCATCAAGGTCGAGAGTCGTGCGGGAACTGGAACGACCTTTAGGATCTGCCTGCCCATCGCTAGGCTAGCCGACTCGGGCGCAATCGGCGCATCGCCGCCGGAACCGTCTCCCACCGACGTCTAGTGCTCCGCCCGTCGACATGCTTTTGGGCCGGAGCGGAACATCGCTCGCGTCGCCGAGAAGGACGGTCACGCGGTGCAGCGCGGCAGCGGTAGTACGGGCTCACCATTCCCAACGCAGACGACGAATCCGTCATCCTTAGCGTTTACTAAGATTAGCTGTCCCTAAGAATGCTGGCGAATGCACCGCGCCCAGACTACGTTCACTGGGCGTGAAGTGCGGTGCGAAACGCACGGTAGTGTAACTAGGGTCACAGAAGACCCGATTTTGGAGTACGTGTCATGAAGAAGCTGATGATCTCCGTTGCGGCGGTTGCCATTCTGCTGGGTGTGATCGGCCCGGCGTTCTCCAACGGCGGAAACGACGGTGACCAAACCTCCATCTCGGTTTCGCCGCAGACACTTCTGTTGAGTAGCGAACAGAGCGGGTATGTCACGGTTCATACGAACATACCGCTTGCCGGCCAAGTGGACGTTACGCTGGAGGACATCCCTGCCACCCACATCTACGCCGACAACCGCGGCCACCTCGTCGCCAAGTTCAGCGAGGATGAAGTCAAGGCCATTGTCAGTCCCCCCACCGCGGTACTGACGCTGACCATTGACGGGATCGCGGTGGGCGCCGACACGGTCCGAGTCCTGGAGTAGCGATCGGAGTGTCTAGTTTCCGCGGGCGTCGAACCGAGTGTCGCAGGGCGTGCTTGCGGCGGCCCGATAACCATCGCTGTCCGACGCGCCCCGCTCGTGCTCCTGACGCATTGTTGCTCAGTAGCGAGGAGGGGAGAAGCACTTGCTGTGGGGCCTTGGGCCGCACTGGATTAGAAAGGAGCCCCTGACAAGCATGGAACACGAGACCGTAGTCAGCATAGCTCTCTTTAGTGGGATCATCGGCTTCGTGGTGTTCTGCGTTTCTTACACTTTCCACGTTTGGAGGAGCCGGAATGCTGCGGTTGCCAGCGGGGGTTCTGCCAACCGGAGCCTAGCGGACCGGGCCGCCCTATTCTCCTGCGGACTGTTCGTCATCGGCTGCCTGCTGCTGATCGTCGTCCCCATTCAGCGGGAACTTCCGGCACGCGAGGGGCTGCTGAGCGGAGACGGGCTGTTCACGATCCGAGCTGATGAACACCTGAGGCTGGAATACGTCACAGAGAGTCCGTTGGTGGAATCCGGCGAGGTGCTGGCCCGTTTTCGTTCGCCGGACCACCAGGCTCGCATCAAGGAACTCACGCTGAAACGGCAGATTCTGGAGGCCCAGAAGCAGATCATCAACTGCCAGCCATTGACACCGGATCGCGAAATCGTACGGCGCTATCAGCAGGCTGATGCCGATCGCCGCCAACTCTTCGCTTCCTGGCTGCATCTTATCCCCGAGCGGGCTGTCGTGGCGCGCGACATGCTACGGGACCGGCTTGATCGGACCGAGAGGATCAACAAGTTAAACACGGAGATTGAAAGATCCCGCTGGCAGCTTGACCGAGCAGCCGCCGAGCTAGAGTGTGGGCGTCGACACGCGCAGCGATACGAGTCACTGGCCGAACATGATGCCGTCACTGCGCTCGAATACGACGACCAGATCACGGAAGTCGCCGTACTTGAAGCGGAGGTTGCCAAGCTCAAGAGTGCGATCGAGTATTTCACCCGCGAGAGAACGTCCATCGAGGAAGGCCTGCCACAGTTTCGGGCGATCACGCAGAAACAAGTGGAACAACTCGACCACGAAGCCGGCCAAGCTCAGAAGGAAATGGCCATAGCCCAGTCTGAACAGCAGGCTCTGGGCGTCCAACTGGACGAGGATCTCAAGCGTGCCGCGCAGCTGCGGCACCACCAACTGGAGCAGATCGATCTGGAGATTCGACAATGTGAGGCCGGCCAGGAAGGCCTTGAGGGTGTCTTGGCTATCCGGGCACCGTTTCGGGGACGTGTGGAATACGCCGATCCGGCGCCCCAAGCCGCTCTTGCCCTGGAACCCGTGGTAGTGCTGAGCCCCGAGGAAGGGTTTCGGCTGTCACTGCGGTTGCCGGAGTCGGAGGTCGCGTCGTTGTCCGCCGCGGAAACCGTGACGCTTGCCCTGGTCGATCCCAGTCTACGGCGGCGTTTTCCCGGACGATTGCTCGAATGGGAGCCGTTGCCACATGAACCCGGTTACGCCCTGGCCCAACTGACCTGTCTGCCGCCCACCGAGACAATCCGAAGTTTGACCGCCAGCGAAGGTGAGGCCATCAAGGTGCGCCTGGTCTGGCGCCCTCCGTTGCATGTGATACCGCTCTTCCTGCCAAGCGTGATCCTGATTGCCCTGGGGGCATTGGGGTGGGGAGCGGTGAAGCTCGGGCGCGTCAGACGGCAGGCTGTCGCACAGGCAAATCCGGACCTCGGTCTGTGCGCGGCTCGGGACGGAACGAAGATCAGCGGCGTCACCAGAACTTCGATGGCGAACGAAAAGGAGAACGAGGCTCCGCCATGGCTAGAGCCGGCCTTGGGCGATCGCGCGTCCAACCCGGTTGGAAGGAGACTGCAGTTGCTGGGGCAGGAACTTCGTGAGGCGATCAAGCGTGATGAAGTAGACCCTGCGGTGCTGGGATCGATCGAATCGGCTCTGGACCGACATCACGCCTACGCGGCCCCGTTCCTGCTCCTGGGTCTGGACCACGATCCGGAGCTTCCGATCTGCCTGGCCAGGTACCTGGGGCGCCCGACCGGTGAGAAGGACGAGTATGGGCCGTCGCAGGCCAGCAAGACGGGAAGCACACGTTACCGACTCCTCAACATTCTGAAAGTAACGGCGCCTGAGTTGCTGGTCCCCCTGACTGGTCGCACGGATCCGGCACTCGAGACATTTCAGCGAGGAGACGGAAGGACTCCTTTGGAACCTCATGAGCCTGCGGGGATTCAACCACGCAGACCGTTTGAGAATGGACGATGAGTATCTGTGACACAACAGGTTTGCGCGACGCCGGAATCCACGCGCGCTCAGCGCCGGTTGAGGTCACGCACCCGCCTGTTCCGCTGTGGCCCTTGACGGTCCCATTCGTCCTAACATTGATCATGGCCGTCCTCGCTGCGACCTACTTGCCCTATCGAGCCTTGGCCTGGTCATTGGATCTCATCGCCGGACATCCCAAGGTCGCGATTCTCACGCCTATCCTGGTCTTTCTGGCGTTTGCCTCATTCCTCACCGGCTTCCGATGGTGCACCCTGATCCTACTCTCATACGGCGCGTTGCGTCGGCGCCTTCGCGAGCCGGCACCGACATTCGATCGCTGGCCTCTGGTCTCCATCCTCGTCCCGGCCTTCAACGAGAGCGACACCATCGCGCCGGCGCTGGATTCCCTTCTGAGGCTCAACTACCCCCGTTACGAAGTCATTGTCGTCGATGACGGCTCGACCGATGATACGTTTGAGCGGGCCCGACCTTTCGAGGGCGACTACGGCAAGTGCCGGATCTCCGTCTTTCACAAGCCGAACGGTGGCAAGTGGAGCGCCCTGAACTTCGCCTTCAACCGTTCCCGCGGTGACTTGCTGTTGTGCGTCGACGCGGACTCCAAACTTGATCCGCATTCCGTTCGCCTGATGGTCGGACGGATGGCGGACCCCGGAATCGCCGCTGTCGCCGGACAAATACGCGTGCGTAACCGTACGAATCTCCTCACTTGCCTACAGGCTCTCGAATACATAATGTCCAGTGGCGCGCTGCGCATGGCACAAAGTTATCATGAAACCGTGCTGGTGGTGCCCGGTCCACTTGGTTTGTATCGCCGCGCCGTGCTGGAAGCCGTATGCCGACGATGGGGTCTCGCGGGAAGTCCCACGAAGGCCGGTCACGTTTACGGCCCTCTCGCGAGTGACACGTTTGCCGAGGATTTCGACTTGTCCCTGGCCGTGCTCACTCTCGGGGGGCGAATTGTCTACGAGCCCTTTGCCGTGTCCCACACCAAGGCACCCGACTGGACATCCGCCCTAATTAGCCAGCGCTATCGCTGGGCTCGCGGCACCATACAGGTGCTGCGCAAGCTCGTCCGGCGAACGCGGGCCGAGCCGCAGTTGATCCGTCCAAAACTGGTCGCGTGGCTCGCCCTGACGTACGGGGCCGATATCCTCCTTCTGCCCCTCGCCTACTGCATTGGTGCGGTGATCATGTGCATCTTCCTGGTGTCCGGAGGCGGGGCCCTGCCGATACTCCTCAGCGCCACACCGATTCTCCTGCTCAGCTTCAACGGCGCACTTTACTGTGTGGTGTTGCACGGCGATCGCTTCAGACTTCTCGGCACACTGCTGGTGTACGATTTCTATCATGGCTTCATGCTCAACGGTACTTGGGTAATCGCCGTTCTCGACGAAATGCGGGGAGTGAGGATGCGCTGGTGAATGCCATGCGTGCCTTGCCCGCACGATGAACCGCTCCGCAGAGTCTAAACCCAACGTCCACAAAGGTAGGTGACAATATGTTGCGAGAATATCTCACAATGCCCATGGCCAAGGCTGTAGTCCTCACGACTCTCGCCCTGTCGACGACCATTGGGGCCTCAGTCGCATACGCCAGTTCGTATGCAATCGAGGTTCGATACGCCGAAACCGGAGAGTTGCTCCCCGCCGCCGAGTTGACCTCCCTGGAGCTCTACTCGGACGGCGCGCTGGTCGAGATTGTGGAGCCCTATGGAGGAGTCTACATCTTCAGCGACCTGGAGCCTGACCACACCTATCAGGTTGACGCCTATGGAACCTACATGTGGTTGGCGTCAATAAGCCGTTACATTGGCCCCGACGAGGCCGCCGGCGACGTCATCATCGCCCCCTACCTGGGCACCTTGCTTGTCAGAGTCCTTCACTCTGACGGGATAACCCCCCTGGACAATGCACAGGTGGAAGTTCGATCGCACGGGGGGATAGCCTGGCGGGCCGGTATTTCCACATCCGACGGCTGGGTGTCATGGGGAGGTTCCGACCGCACCTACCTCTTCCCCAATCGACTGCCAGGGGAGCAGTGGACTGTACACACATCCTATGAGGGCCTGGGCGTCGCCTACCCCGTCGACGTACACATCGTCGAACAAGGCGAACTGACGATCAGTATCACGACAACGGTCGCCTACGACACAGCGCCCCAGACACCGATCCCGATAAGTCCTCCTGACGACGCTGTCCTCTCAACACTCACGCCGACTTTCCAATGGAGCCCCTTTCAACACGGTGGCGATCAACAGACGCAAGCCGGGCATCAGTTGCGCGTGCGCTGCGACGATTACGAAGCGTGGGACTTCAGCACTCCCACTGATTGGGGAGTGCCGCCGGCCGGCTGGGTGGATGATTCGAGCAGCGGGAGTACACCAACCTATCGCGTCACAACCTTCAACGAGGCAGGTTGTTTCCACCTGAAAACGCTCGGCGGGACGTCGGACCGCATCAAGGCCATGACGATCGGCACCTACAGAACAGGAACGTACGATTGGAAAGTGTATATTCCCCCAATTGACGAGCCCGGAGCCAGTAACTCCATCGCCGCCTGGCTCTATTCGCCACAATCCACCGGCGACGACTACATGCGAGAGATCGACTTCGAGATCGGCTATGGCACCGCCGCAGAACGCGCGGCATATGCGATCCCCGACGGCAAGCTGATGGTCTATATGACTGTTCAACGCGACTACAGCACCGGTACCAACAACTCCACGCACGCCATTCCGATCGATCCGGATGCGTGGCATACCCTGAGACTGCTCATCGCAGAGAGCGCCGCGGGACAATACCAAGTATCATGGCTGATCAAGGAGGAAGGGGAGGCACTGTTCTCAATCGGGCGTCCTGACTACGTTTGTGGGTACGGCCCGGTCAATACCGTCTTTCAAGTCGCCTGTAGCCTTGAGAACGACCCGTCCCTGTGGATCGGGGATTTCAGTCCTCTACTGGATAAGTACACGTACTTCGACTACGTGACGATCATGGATGTGCCCGTTTACGACACGGGCTTCCTCCCCAGTGCGTCGGTGGACTCTCACACGTATGAGCCCGGTCTATACACGGGATTCGACTCGACTGCGGGATCGCTGCGTCTGAGCGACGCTCTTGTGTACGAGCAACACTACCATTGGCACGTGCGTTATTGCGACAGTGGAGGCGATTGGAGTAATTGGAGTAGTGACGATCCGGCGCTGCACCAGGACTTTTACACAGCCCAACCCGTGATCATCTCTGGCCGCGTGACCGATTCAACTGGTCTTGGAATCGCGGACGTAACGATAGATGGACTGCCCGGGAGTCCCGTGACGGATGGAGCTGGCGAATACGATGTATCCGTCAGTACTGGATTCAGTGGCACGGCTGTACCAGTTAAGCCGGGACATTTGTTCGTGCCGGCCAGTCGAGCCTACGACAACGTAATGAGTGACCAGCCTGATCAGGACTTCACGGGCACGTTATCTCCGGATTCGGACGGCGACGGCGTTCCCGACGCTTTGGACATGTGCCCAGGCACGATTCCGGAGGCGCCCGTTGACGCCACCGGCTGTCCACCCTATGTACCGGGCGACTGCAATCGGGACGGTGACGTCGATGTTGAGGATTACGGGGTATTCGCGACGTGCCTGGCCGGACCTGGCAGTCCCCAAGGCGCGCCCCCTTGTCAAGAGCTCGACTTCGACGGCGATGGCGACGTGGACCAGTTCGATTTCGCTATCCTGCAATTGTGTTTCAGCGGAATGGACCTTCCCGCGGACCCGAGCTGCTCAGAATGACCTTCAGATTCGGAGGCGTGTGCTGGCCCGCGTGTGCCGTGAAGGGGCCGTTGTTCCCACAGGTGGAAGTCCTGTACCGGTGACCGAGGCGGTGTCGCTGCACTTGGCGGAGAGCTTCCTCATGCCGTTGGCCGGGACGCATTTCGCAGACGGGCTGCAAGCGATTCTCGATAAGCTGCCAAGCCTCATCCCGTCCCAGGCGCTTGAATACTTCCGCGAACTCGACGAGACCCTGTACGTTCGGCGCTGCGGAACCACCGATCACTCTGCCCACGCCGAGACAATCCGCGACCTGTCGGACGCCGCTAACTCGAAGCGGTCTGTCGAGATCACGTATCGCGCCCT
>CAZUCH010000116.1:0-8384 GCA_964619045.1 uncultured Planctomycetales bacterium
CCAATCGCACGCTATAATCCACGCCCATGCAATTCACGGGCCGGACAGTATTGGCATCTTGCCGGTGTAATCACAGGCTGGAAGCCTGTGCCACAAGTTCTGGGATAGGCTTTAAGGAACTCGCCATGCAATTCGATGCGGCAGCGCTCAAGGCAGGGGTGACGGTGTCCGACGGCGGGTGGTCGACGCGTCTGCAGATGCTCGGCCTGCCTACGGACCTAATGGCGGAGATGGCCAACGAGACGCACTCGGAGCTGGTGATCGAGCTGGCCGGGGCGTATCTCGGTGCCGGAGCACGCTTCATAACCACCAACACGTTCTCGGCCAACCGCTGGACGCTTGAACGGCGCGAGGTGGCGATCACCGTGGCTGACCTGAACAAACACGGGGCGGAGTTGGCCCGCCGGGCGATCGGCGATCGTGATGCGCTGGTGGCCGGATCGATCGGCCCCAGCGGCAAGATCATGGCGGTGGGGGAGGCCACCGAGGCCCAACTGACGCCGGCTTTCGCGGAACAGGCCCAGGCTCTGGCGGCCGGCGGGGCGGACGTCATTGTCCTGGAGACGTTCTCGGAGCTAGCCGAGATTCTGCTGGTGATCAAGGTGGCCAAGGACGCCGCCGGGCTGCCGGTGATCGCGAGCATGTCGTTTGACTCCGGGCCACAGCGGACTCGAACCATGATGGGGGCCGAGGCGGGCGAGTGTGCGGCGGCGCTGGAGGATGGCGGGGCGGACGTGATCGGCTGCAACTGCGGGGCGGGGATCGAGCATATCCTGCCGGTGGTGGTAGCGTTGCGGGCGGTGACGGAGCTGCCGTTGTGGGTCAAACCGAACGCCGGCATGCCTGAGTTGGAGGATGGCCGGGCGGTGTATCGTCAATCGGCGGAGGATTTTGCCTCGTACGTGCCGCAATTGGTGGACGCCGGCGTGAACATCGTGGGTGGCTGCTGCGGCACTGGGCCCGAGCACATCAAGCGTGTGGCCCGCCTGCTGGAGCGGCGTCAGGGTTGAACGTGCCTTGGGGGCAATCTGATTGCCTCTATTCCGTCAGGTACTCACACACCGCCCGTCAGTAGGCCGCCCGCTGCGCGTCACGCTGCCGATCCGCGACCTCCAAGACGATCGTCGCCGGATGGCAGCCTACTTCAAGCGGCCGGCGGAGAGTCGCTGTTATGGGCAACGTTGGCAGGTTGAGACGGTGATGAGCATGATCAAGCGTCGTCTGGGCAGCGTGCTCAGCGCGAACCGTCGCCCGGCCCAGGATCGCGCCATTCTCCTGAAGGCCATCGCCCACAACATCCTGTCCCCCTTTTTCGCCCTAATCCCGTTGGAGCCCGGCGAAGTCGTCCAAGTCTACGTCCCCGTCTGTGTCGAGATCAGCCGGCTCGCAGCCGGAACCGGCGCCTACCTCCGGGCCGTCCATACATTCGCAGAACCCATTGAGGTCGTCGTCATCAACATCTCCGTCCCCATCCAAGTCGGCCGCCCGATGTCCCAGAGCTACGACGGCGTGCGGGTAGTCGCTCACGGGTATATGCGTGATCTGTTGCAGGGCCGTTTGCTCCGGTGAAGAAAGCGCCGCTTTGAAATCGCAGCCGAGACCGCTGGCGCCGGCTTGCACCAGCATCCCGCCCGCCGCAAACCCGGTCTCCAGCCTTTGGTACCAGGTTGTCAGGCCGGTTTGCGTCAGGCACAACAAGATGTAACACGGCGCCACGGGCAGGTCTGGCAGCGCCAGCCTCAATTGTTCTCGCACATCCGCGTCCTGTACCAGTTCGAGCCGGTGGTCCCGCGTGGCGAGGTTGGAGCCTATGCGGTTGCAGTAGCGCGAGACGCGTGCATCGACAACGTAAATGCGATTTGTCAGGAAGTACTGCGCCATCCAGGAAGGCACGGTCAGGGCGCCGCGCCCGTTTGACGTCATGTGCGCGTTGCAGCCGTAGCCGGCCCAGAGTAATTGCGAAAGGCGTGCCGGCGTGAGGTCCAAATTCGCGCGGAAGTTGTTGCTCAGGCGCCGGTCTGCGAGTACCTCTTCAAAGCTGTCCGAACCGTCGGCAACGGGGTTCGGCAGTGATCCGTCAGAGGAGACGGCCACCATCTCGCTGGTCAGGCCTGGAACGGTGTTGATCCCGAAGTTCAGGTCTGACATCTGTGGGCAGCTCGCCACCTGTGCCCCGGTGCCGGTCCACAGCGAGACTGAGGCCCACAGCGACAGGACGTACGAGACCCCCGCGTCGAAATCTCGCTCGCGGTCATAGTTGATCCGGAATGCGTTCGACACCGTCTCGCCGGAGTAGTATTCCAGCGAGTGGTTCTCGGGGTGATAGATGTACTTGGCGTTGGGGGTAGTTAGATATATCGTTCTATAACTACCGGTCACCGGAGCTCTTCCGGCCGCCCAGAGGATATTCGAGATCTGCTGGTCGGTTGCCGTCCCGCCCAGCCCGGAGTGGCGAGAGGCGCGGCTGTTCATGCAGATTGCGCTGGAATTGCCCGTGACGATCGGCGGCACGAGCAGGCCCGCCTCCTCGGCCCGCACTTCGCGGCTGCCGAGATACCCGACGGTTAGCCCGCCCAACCCGAGTGCCGCGTCCTGGCAGAATCGCCGGCGGCTGATCACGCCGCGTTTGTTCCCTGCGTCGCTTTCGTTCGCTTGCATTAATCACCTCTTGGACCGAAGCCACTCGCCCGCCCGGCGCCGGGCCGCGATTCCCCAGTTTCCCAGTACCATCATGCTCATCGTATCACATCGAGCGATGGAAAAACAGACATAACGCCTCTTCAGTAGGGCTACAGCCGTCGGTGTGGAGTTGGCATCTGGCTGGACTGGTCGGCGTTCTGGCAGCATAATCGCGGGCATGAACGATACGAGACGCGGGGCATTGGTGGTGATCAGCGGGCCGTCAGGCGCGGGCAAGACCTCGATCTGCAACGAGTTGCTGGAGCGGATTCCGAATAGCCGGTGGTCGGTATCCGTTACGACTCGCCCGCCGCGCGGACAGGAGGTCGATGGGGAGGCTTACCATTTTGTCAGTGGGGAGGAGTTTCGGGAGATGGTCGCCCGGGGCGAGCTGCTGGAGCACGCCGAGTATCTGGGCGAATGGTACGGGACGCCGCGCGGGCCGGTGGAGGAGGCGGTTGCCGGCGGGCAGGTGATCATCATGGAGATCGACGTGCAGGGAGGGGCCCAGGTGGCCGAGCGGATGCCGGAGTCGATCCGGGTTTTCGTGCTGCCGCCGACGATGGAGACGCTGAAGGCCCGTTTAGCGGGGCGCAAGACGGAGAATGAGGCTTTGCAGGCCAAACGCTTGGCCGAGGCGGACGGAGAAATCGCGTTTGCCCGCTCCAGGGGGTACTATCCACACTTCATCACGAACGATATACTGGAGGATTCGGTAAATGAGATCATGCGGATAATCCAGGAAGAGTTACGCGGATGATTAAACTACTCAGAGACGACGCCATCATCGAGAAGGTCGGCGGCCGCTTCAAGCTCACGAGCCTGATCCAGAAGCGCTGGCTCGAGTTGATGCGCGGGGCACGCCCGTTGGTGCCCACCAAGGGCAAGACCGACCTGGAGATCATCATGGACGAGATCATGGAGGACAAAATCTCCATCGACTATGAGGCCTCCGGCATGACCGCTCCAGATGCATCCCGTGACTGAGCGTGGCGAGTCTGATCCGGCCGCCACACCTGCCGCCGACCGCGCCTTGGTCGGCTACGAGGTCGTGGTGTGTGTTAGTGGGGGGATCGCCGCCTACAAGACCGCCGCCGTCGCATCGGCCCTTGTGCAGGCCGGCTGTGGCGTCACAACGGCTATGACCCGCAGCGCCCGGCGTTTCGTCGGGCCGACCACCTTCCGTGGTTTGACCGGCCGGCCGGTGCTCACGAGCATGTGGCGCGGCGATGATCCCGGCGCGCTCGATCACCTGCGTGCCAGCGAGGGCGCCGACCTGATCGTTGTCGCGCCGGCGACCGCCAACGTCATCGGCAAGTTGGCCGGCGGCATCGCCGACGACCTGGTTTCAACGCTGCTGCTGGCCGCCGACTGCCCGGTCATGCTGGCACCCGCGATGAACACACGCATGTGGAACCATCCGGCGGTGCAGCGCAACATCGCGTTCCTGAAAGACCACGGGTTCGCGTTGATCGGTCCGGAGGAAGGTCACTTGGCCTGTGGCACGGCCGGGTCCGGCCGGATGAGCGAGCCCGAGACGATACTCGCTGCCATCCGCGAGCAGCTATCGAGCCAGCCAGCCAGAACGGCGCAATCCTGAGACTGCTCTAGCAGCCGGGCTCCTCACGGTCTGGTCGAGAACGGTTCGGCAGTAGCAGTAGCAACGCCCCCAGCGCGATCAGCATCACTAAGTGCGTGCCCACGACACGTGTCAGCGGCCAGATCCACGCTAGCATTCCAGCCAGCCACATGCCCACGCCGATCCGGCCCAGTCGACGAGCCAGTGGAACGGCCTCGTCCATCGCCGCCCGGGCCAGCAGCACGAGCCCCGGCACCGCCCACACCAGGTAGTACTGTCGCAACAGCGGCGAGAACACGAGCATGCCGATCGCGAAGACGGAGAATTCAGCTCGATGCCGCTCGGTGGCCAACTTGCTCCAGCGGCGTCTTGTGCTCAGCAAGAGCACCACCAACAACACTCCGCTGATGCCATAGGCCACCCGCCGGCAGGCGTCCGGACTCATCTGCACGGGCTGCACCGGCGCCGCGTACGGATGCTTGTTCCATGTCAGTCGCGCCAGAACCTGCGCGATGGACTGATTACGCCGATCGACGAAGTGCTCGGGCAATTGGGCGTTTAGCATCCCGCTCGCCGACTCGCCCCGCACGTTGTACTCCCACCACTCTCGGGTGTACTCGACCGCCGCCTGGGGACCGAACACGACCGTCGGCGGAACGACTGTGAGCACGATTCCAGTAACGACAAACGCTGCCGTTGCCGCCCAACGCCGCTTGAGCACGAGCCACAGCAGAAAAATCCCCGGCAGGAGCTTGAGGACGGCGGCTACGGCGAATAGCGCTCCGGCTCGACGATCGTGTCCGCGTTCGAGGGCTGTGACACCACCCAACACAAGTGCCAGCACGAAGTAACTGACCTGGTTGAATTTCCCCGCCTCCAGGAACGCCGGCGCCGCCAGCAGCACCGCCACGCCGAACGGAACCCACGTTGGCCCGCGGATGTCGGCCCGTCGTCCCCATTGCCATAGTACGCGCAGCACGTATCCCAGCGCGGCGACCTGTCCGAGTCCCCACAGCACGGCGGCCGGCCAGCGTCCGAAGGCCGCAATCGGCGACAGCGCCAGGGGGACCACCGGGAGGTAGAATGGCAATTGCCGATCGTTCTCGGTGGCCGGTTGGGCGATGCTGGGGTTCAACGCGCCATGCTGCCAGACATACCGCGCGTCGAGATAGAAATGGTGGAAGTCAAACCGTCCGCGCCCTGCTCGGTCGATTGACACGCCCCCGACGGCCGCCAACAACAGGGCCGCGCCCACCAACGGGATCCACTTATGACGGAGCCGCTCAGTCATCGCCGGCCGCCGAATCAGTGGCGAGTGACTGCGTATTCGGGGGTGCCGGCAGCGCCTCTGGGTTCCTTCGCAGCCATACCAACATCACGATCATCGGCAGGCCCAGCAGCGCTACCGACGCCAGCAGCACACCGGTGGCCTCGACCAGCAGCGATGTCGAATACCACGCGCTGTCGGCGGGCTCCAGTGGCCGCACCAGCGTGATCAGCCACGCGGCCAGTGCCAGTCCGATGCAGGTCAGTGTCAGCCTGGCCCAGCGTCCCGAGAACCTCGTGTGTCGCAGCGCGGCCATCAACAGCGACAACGCCGGCATGGCCCAGATCATGTGATAGCGCCGCATCACCGGCATCAGCCACAACATCGCCAGCACGAACAATGCCCATTCAAACCGCAATTGCCAGACGCTCAGCCGGGCCGCAGGGTGCCGAGCCAGCCACGCCAATCCGAGCAGTGACAGCACTGTGATGCCCAGTGCGATTCCCGCCACCGTCGTCCGCGGCAGGTTGGCGACGTTCATCAGCTTCGGCGGAAGGCCGGCGTATTTAGCTTGGATCTGCGGGTCGTTGTCGAAGTGCGTGTTGTAGTCGGTCGGGTGCAGCCACCGGCTCAGCACGGCCGGTAGCCCTTGGTTGCGCCAGTCCATCTCGCGCTGCGCTGTGATCAAACCGCGTTGCGAGCCGCTGGCCAGCGCTTTGCGGCCCCACTCTCGATAGGCCGCCACGGTTCGCTCGCCGCCCAGCGCCGCCCAATCCGACACCGGCCCCGCCAGCACGACCGTCAGCACGGCCACAGCCACCGTCCGCGTTTGACGCTTGAGCAGAAACCACACGACCAGCAGCCCCGGCGTCAGCTTCAGCAGCACGGCCAACCCCAGCCAGAACCCCGCTACTCCGCCGCGCCCGCGTTGCCAGCACACGAAGCTCCCCACCATGAGTGCCAGAGTCAGGCAGTCAATCTGGTTGAGCCGGAACTCCCATAGCCAGTAACCCGCGAGCAGTATCAGCGGCACAATCTGTGTCGCCGGCCAATCCCGCGGGGCCAGCCCGCTCAGGTGGCCGCCGAGCCACCACAGCATTACCCACAGTGCGAGCACGTTGATAGTCAACCAGACATACCCCGCGATCCGCTGCGGCAACAGCGCATAGAGCGTCATATAGCGTGTCACACAGGGCCAGTACCAGTCCAGCGACCCACGTTGCACACGCCGACCGTTCTCGACTTCGAACCCGCTGTCGAACGCGCCAGTGTGCAGCATGGTCTCCCCGGCGCCGTAGAAATACGCGAAGTCGGGATGCCCCATTCGGATGTGTTCCGCCGCCGTGCCCCCCAGCCAGATCGTCATGCCGACCAAGCCCGCCAATGCCAGCCAGCGCACCAACCGTGACGTCCCTGACGGCGGCTCGGCGCTGCGTGGCTTGCTGCCAGCGGGTGTGGCGGTCACGTTAGCCATGATCCGGCGATTCTCCGCACCGTACTAGCCCCGAGCAACCGCGCCGCTGGACTTGTCGCCGGTGGCGAGTGTGCCGCACACGTCCTCTACTCCCCCGCATGTGCAGAACAAGTTGCGATCGCCCCAGACGTTGTCCACTCGACCGATCGGCGGCCAGAACTTGTGTGCTCGCAGCCACGAGGCCGGATACGCGGCCTGCACGCGAGTGTAGGGGTGCGGCCACTCATTGGCCGTCACCGCCGCCGCGGTGTGCGGGGCGTTCTTCAGCGGGTTGTCCGCCGCATCGATCTGGCCGGTCTCGATCGCGCGGATTTCCTCGCGGATGGCTATCAGGGCGTCGCACAGCCGATCACACTCGGCCCGCGACTCGCTTTCGGTCGGCTCGATCATCAGAGTGCCGGCTACCGGCCACGACATCGTCGGGGCGTGGAAGCCGAAGTCCATAAGTCGCTTGGCGACGTCGTCGGGCGTGATGTGGGCGGTGTCCTGGAACTCGCGCAGGTCGATGATGAACTCGTGTGCCACGCGACCACTTCGGCCGGTGTACAGCACGGGGTAATGGCCCTTGAGCCGCTCCGCCATGTAGTTGGCGTTGAGGATCGCGACCTCGGTGGCTTTCTTCAGGCCGGGCTCACCCATCAGGGCGATGTACATCCAGGAGATCGGCAGAACACCGGGGCTGCCGAAGGGGGCCGAGGCCACCGGTCCGATGGGTGTCTCACCGCCGCACTTGACGAGGGGGTGGCCGGGGAGGAACGGTGCCAGATGCTTGGCGCAGGCGATCGGGCCGACGCCGGGGCCGCCGCCGCCATGCGGAATGGCGAATGTCTTATGCAGGTTGAGGTGGACGACGTCGGCACCCATCCCGCCGGGGTGGCAAAGGCCGACCTGGGCGTTCATATTGGCGCCGTCCATGTAGACCTGCCCGCCGGCGGCGTGGATGATCGCGCAGATGTCCTTGACGCTCTCTTCGAAGACGCCGTGCGTTGACGGATAGGTAATCATGATGGCCGCGAGCTTGTCCTTGTGCTCGCCGACCTTGGCCTCGAGGTCCGCGACGTTGATGTTGCCTCGTTCGTCACAGGCCACCGCCACGACCCGGTAGCCGGCCATGATCGAGCTGGCGGGGTTCGTCCCGTGAGCCGAGACCGGAATGATGCACACATCGCGGTTGCCCTGTCCGCGTGACTCGTGGTAGGCCCGAATCGTGAGCAAGCCCGCGTATTCGCCGGAGGCACCCGAGTTGGGCTGGAGCGAGACGGCGGCCAGACCGGTTATCTCGGCCAGCCAGTCGCCGAGCTGGTTGCACAACTCGGCATAGCCCTGATTCTGGTCGGCGGGAGCGAACGGATGCGGGCTCGCGAACTCCGGCCACGTGATCGGCA
>CAZUCH010000117.1:0-8355 GCA_964619045.1 uncultured Planctomycetales bacterium
TCACACGCCACTGATTGCCCACCACCTGCTGAACCCGACTGTTGATCGATGGCGGCACAGGCGCCTGGCGCTTCTCGCGAGTACGGTTCCCTTGCAGCCTTACCAGCAGATCGTTGAGCCGCCGCTCGAGCCCGTGCAATTCGTCAAGCAGGGCTGGGGTCGCAGTCGGCGTGTCCAAGAGGGCTTTGCGCAAATAGGCGATGCGGGTTTGGGCCTCCGTGGCGACCCCAACCGCCCCGCGAACCGCCCGTTGCAGACGGGCCACTTTCTTCTGGAACGCTAATACCTCCGCCCGGTCCTCGGCGGCAAATGTGGCCAGCTCGAGCGGAACAACGTCGAACTCCTGTGCGTCGGCCAGCACCGTGATGACGCCGTCCACCTCTCGGGTCAGGGTGACTGTGTAGGTGCCCGGTAGTGCCAGTGGACCGGCCGGGGGGCGCCACCAGGGCGGCCGGTCGGTCAGCGGTTCGAGTACGGTCGGTTCGGACGTGGGGTAGCGCAAGTCCCAGGCAACGCGGTGAACACCCTTGTCACGGGGACCGGTGATCCGGCGGACAACCTGGTCCATGTCATCCCGCACCGTCAGGACGACCTGTGGCTCCTTCTCCTCGTCTTCCGAACGGAGTTCATCGATCGTTGGATACCTGGCCGGCGTGTCTTCCTTCCGGGCCTTCTTCTCGGCCTCGTGGCGCTGTTCCTTGCGCGTTGTGATCTTGTCCTCAAGGTAGTAGGTGAGCACGGCTCCGAACGGCGGGTTGGACGCCGCGTAGAACGACGCGCCCTGCGAACCCTGGCCTGACGACCCGCCGAGCCGACTCATCTCGATGTAGCGCAGGGCATCTTTGACAGGGAACAGGCAGGGCCCGCGTTCCAGTAGTCCGCGGTTCGCGAGGCGCAGTGGTGTGTAGTCGTCGAGGATGTAGACCCCCCGGCCAAATGTGCCCAACACCAGGTCGTTTTCGCGTTGCTGGATCGCCAAATCGCGGACGGCGATCGTGGGCATGCCTCCGGCGAGCTTGATCCAGTGCGTCCCCCCGTCCACCGTGAAGTAGGCACCGAACTCGGTGCCGACAAACAGCAACTTCTGATTCACATGGTCCTGAACCACCGCATAAACGACGTTGCGCTCGGGCAGATCGCCCGCGATTGAGGTCCAGTTGCGCCCCCGATCAGTACTGGCCAGCAGGTAGGGCTTGAAGTCGCCGTTCTTGTGGTTGTCAAAGGCGGCAAAGACGGTATCCGGGGCGTGCTGCGAGGGAGTCAGGCAGCTCACATAGGTCATGTCCGGCACGCCGGGGAAACCGGAGATGCGGCGCCAACTCTGACCACCGTCCTCGGTAACTTGGACCAACCCATCATCGGTGCCCACATAGACGAGCCCCTCGACCATCGGCGATTCGGTAAGAGCCACGCAGTTGCCGAAGATCGACGTGTGGTGGTGCTTGGCGACTGCGTCAGCCGGCTGGATCCGGCCCATGACCTCCAGGGCGTTGCGGTCCAGCCGGCGGGTGAGGTCGTCGCTGATGGCCGTCCAACTGTTTCCGCGGTCGTCCGACCGAAACAGCTTGTTGGCCGCGAAGTAGAGGCGGCGGTGATCGTGTCGGCTGAGGATCAGGGGCGAGTCCCAGTTCCACCGGTACGGCTCTTCACCGGGGGCTTCGCTGGGCTTGATGTCCACGGTTTCGCCGCTGCGCCGATCGTGGCGCACCAAACCGCCGTATTGCCATTGGCTGTAGACGATGTTGGGGTCTTCGGGATCAACCTGGGTCTCGTACCCGTCCCCGCCCACGGTGACGAACCAATGTTCATTGGCGATGCCGATGCGGTCCAGCGTGCGCGATGGGCCTCCGAGCGTGTTGTTGTCCTGGGTGCCGCCGTAGACGTAGTAGAACGGCAGCGAATTGTCCACGCTAACGCGATAGAACTGGGTTACGGGCAGGTTGGGCTTGAAATCCCAGTTCGCCCCGCGGCCAAAACTCTCGTAGACGCCGCCATCGCAACCGACGAGCAGGTGGTTGTTGTCGTTGGGGTCAATCCACAGGGCGTGGTCGTCAACGTGCCGGTGTAGCCGGGGCACGGGTGTGAATGTCTTTCCACCGTCTTCGGTCACGTGCAGGAACGTGTCGAGGACATAGACGCGGTCTACGTCGAGCGGATCGCAGACGATCTCGTTGTAGTACTGCGCGCTGGTAGTCTCGTAGTCGCTGCGTTTCTCCCAGCTCTCGCCACGGTTGGTGGATCGGAAGAAGCCGCTCTCGCCATCGGCGGCCTCGATGATGGCATAGACGACATCGGGATCAGCCGGCGAGACGCCCAGGCCTATCCGGCCCATATCAACCTCGGGGAGGCCCTTGGTGACCTTCCGCCACGTTCTGCCCGCGTCGGTGGACTTGTGGATAGCCGACTCGGGACCACCGTCGATCAGCGTCCACACCCGCCGCCGGCGCTGGTAGGCGGAGGCATACAGCACGTCCGGATCGCGCGGATCGCAGTGCACCTCGTTGATCCCGGTGTCGTCACTGATGTGGAGCACGCGCGCCCAGTTCGCCCCGCCGTCGGTGGTCTTGTACAGCCCCCGGTCGCCACCGGCTCGCCACAATGGTCCCTGAGCTGCCACGTAGACCGTGTCCGATTCCCGTGGGTCGATCAAGATCATGCCGATGTGTTCGGATTCGGACAGTCCCAGATTCTCCCAAGTCACACCATCGTCGCGCGTGCGGTATATGCCATCGCCAAACCCGACGCTGCGCTGGCTGTTGTTCTCGCCCGTGCCGACCCAGACAACGTGCGAGTTGCGCGGGTCCATCGCTACGCAGCCGATGGAGTAGGATCCCTGTTCGTCGAACACTGGCGTCCAGATTGTGCCGGCATCGCTGGTTTTCCAAACGCCGCCGGACGCAACGGCTACGTAATAACGGGCGCGGTTGTTTGGATCGACCGCAAAGTCGGCCACGCGCCCGGCCATCAGTGCCGGACCGATCGAGCGCAGCTTGAGCCCGGCAAAGGTCTTGCCCGACATCAGCTCCTCATCGTCTGTTTCGCCATCAGCAGCTTCGGGGAAGGCCGCGCCGAGTGGAGTCCCGACGGCAAGTGCGAATACGACGGCTAGCAATCCTCGCGAACGAATGGTCATGGCGTTTCCTTTCTTCCACCGTGCCGTCTTGCGGACTGCTCCGCGCCAAGCCGCCCCCCAGTTGCTGAGGGCGTGTCGAGCTGCATCAGCCCAGACCGTACTGGCCCTCAAGGATCCCGATGCATCAGCAACCGGCCAATCACGCAGGCCGCTTGCTGCCCCGAGGAGCAGGATCACCCTACGTCTGTCCTTGTTCACAATCAAGGCTGGGATTATCGAACGCCGTCCCCAAAGCCGCCGCCGCGCTGTACCGGGCATGGCGACCTCTCCCATGGGTCTTCCCGCGTCGGCTTGCTCGTTTTATCGGCCGTTCGCGCGACCGGCCGGATTCTCGATGGAACCTCGGCACCGCCCATGATGCACAGCATGCACAATCAGTTCGGGTTCTGTGAGGCGCCATCGCCGTGGATTGGGGCGAAGAGCGAGAAAGGCGCAGGTCCTTTGCTATCAAGGAGGACCGAGTTTTCGGGGAGGATGGGCCTTTTGGCGGCAGCTTGGCTACGTTCCGCTTGGCGACCTTTCGCCCACTTGCTAGGCTGTAGGTGGGCGAGTCAAGCGCGCGAGCAACTGTCCCGAAACCACAGTAGCTGGACCGCTGTGCCGGGCCCATCTCAGAGGAGCGAATGTGTTTGGTGTCACCCGGAGACTGGTCGCGCCGCGGCGACGACCGTTGAAACGCTTATGCGGCATGCTGGCCGGACTACTGCTCGTCAGCGCCTGCCACGGCCAGACGGTCGTCATTGATAACGACAACGCCAACAACACCGATGGGGTCTTCGCCGTCATCTCCGGCACCTGGTCTACCGGCACCTCGGCCCCCGGGCACTGGGCCAACGACTACCGTTACACCGCTGCGGGCGGCGCGCTCAGCGCCGTCGAATGGCGCCCCGACCTGCCCGCCGCCGAGGAATACGAAGTCTCCGTGTACTACCCGGAAGGCAGCAACCGCACGCCCGATGCGCCATTCACCATCTACCACGCGGACGGTGACACTACGGTGTTCGTCGACCAGCGCACCAACGGCGGTCAGTGGCTCTCGCTCGGCACGTACGTTTTCGCTGCCGGCACCGATGGCTACGTAACGCTGGACGACGATGCCTCCACCGGCGCGGTGATCGCCGACGCTGTCCGCTTCCAGGTGGTCGCGCCGGGCGCACCCGCACTCCGGGGCGTTTGGATCGATGCGTTTGGCTCGGGCTTCAAGAGCCGCGCCGAGATCGACACACTGATCAGCCGCGCGCTGACCGGCCGCTACAACGCGATCTTCCCCGAGGTGCTCGCCTACCAAGACACCAGCGCCAGCGACAACGGTCACGGCGCCTTCTGGCATTCGGCCATTGTACCATGGGCGTCGGTGGTCACGGCCGATTTCGACCCGCTGGCCTACCTTTGCGCGCAGGCCCACGCCAACGGCATCGAGGTGCACGCCTGGCTGGTGACCTACCGCGTGTCCACCTCCTGGCCGCCGGCGGGGAACACCACCATTACCGCCCATCCCGAGTGGATCATGGTGCCGCAGGCTGACATGGGCGGCGGCCCCGCGAGGGTGGACGACAAGTACGTGCTCGATCCTGGCTCGCCAGACGTGCAAGACTACGTCATCAGTATCGTTCGCGAACTGGTTAGCGACTATGAGATCGACGGCGTCCACTTCGACTACATCCGCTATACCAGTAAGGACGCCGGCTATCCCTCCGACGAGGACTACGACAACTCGAGCCTGGCCCGCTACCGTCGGCTGACCGGCTACGGCGGTACACCCGCGCCGACCGACGGTGATTGGAGCGACTTCCGGCGTCGTGGCATCGACGAGCTCATTCGCCGTTGCCGGGCGGAGATCCCCTCTATCCCCGAGAACCCGCGTCAACCACTGCGACTGACCGCGGCCCTGTTTGCGGCCGGTTCAGCCCCGGCCGATTTCGCCGACTCCAGCGCCTACTACCTGCACCAGAACTGGAAGCACTGGCTCGAGATGGGCTGGCTCGATGCGGCCTGTCCGATGAACTACAAGGACGAGCGCAACGCGAGCCACGCCGGCTACTACCGCAGTTGGATCGACGCCGCGGTCAGCTACCGCGGCGCGCGGCACGTCTACTGCGGCCAGGGCAACTACCTCAACAGCAAGGCCAACAGCATCACCCAGCTAGAGTACGTATACGAAGCCGGCGCCAACGGTTCGATGAACTACTCGTACCGCTCCACCGCCGACGAGGATGACGACGGTAACTCGGAAGCCGACTGGTCGTGGTACTCGTATGTGGCGGACGCTCTGTTCATCGCCCCGGCACCGACGCCGCCGATGCCCTGGCGCGATCCGTCTACCGCGACTGAAGGAACGCTGTGGGGCCGCGTGATGCACCGAGCCAACGGCCAGCCGCTCGACGATGTTGCGGTAGCCGTCGCCGGCCAGGCCCCGGTCCGGACCGATGGCAATGGCTACTATGTCGCAACGCTGATCCCGGCGGACGCCCTCGGCACACCATACGACGTCACCGCCTCGTTGGCCGGTTGGCCGGACGAGGCCGACAGCGCGGTGGTGCTCGCCGGCGACGTGGCGCGCCTGGACTTCGCGCTGGGCGACATCGTCCCCGGTGACTTCGACGGTGATGGCGACGTGGACAGCGCCGACCTCGACGCGTTCGGCGACTGCGCCAGCGGACCAGACCACACGCCGAGCGACGACCACTGCCTGGCGGTGTTCGACTTCGACGAGGATGCGGATGTCGATCTGCACGATCTGTCCGTGCTGCTGCTGCTCGCCACGCCGAACGAGGTGGTGGACGTCGTAGTGGAGGTGCGTGACGCCGGCGGCGCGATCGAGCCTCCGCCAACGTATGACGAGATCGGCAGTTGGGCCGACAGCAGCGTCAAGAGCGCGGCGCCCGGGCTAACTGGTAGCGGCAGCCGGTACATCAACTACGTGTTACCCAACAACGACAGCGACAACGCGACCTTCGTGCCGGCGATCGCCACGCCGGGTGTGTACGAACTCTTCGTCACCTGGGGCACGGGTGCGAACTGCTACGACGCGCAGTACACTGTGCGTCATGCCGACGGTACGGCGGTTATGCTCGTGGACCAGATTCCCACCGGCGCCGCGGGCGAGAACGACAATCGCTGGGTCTCGCTCGGCCAGTACCGCTTCGATGCCGGACAGAGCGCCGTGGCCGGCTCGATCAACGTCTCTGAGGAGCTAGTCTCGGGCAGGCCGCATTCCGGCTGGAACCAGCGCGTGTATGCCGATGCGGCGAAGTGGGTGTTCATCACGCCGTAGCAAGACTGCGGCCGGCAACTGGAACAGGGCCACGAACATGAGAAACGCACCGCAACGTCTGAGCATGTCGGCACTCTGGCTGGGCTTCTGTGTCGTATCGCTGGCGGCTTGCGCACCGGCGCAGCCGCAGGTGGCGTTGTTCAGCGACGACTTCGACGCCGGCACCTCGGAGGAGAACTGGGTCGTCTACAGCCACGCCGGCGACTACACGGCTGACTTTGCCTTCGACTACGGCCCGCGCGGCATTCCGCCGGCCCCCAACTCGGTGGGCGGCTCCACCATCGGGTTGCAGTTCACAGTCAACAACAACGACGATGTCGCCGCCGCGGACGCCGTCAGCGCCTATCCCGTCGCCACATTCCTCGACGGAGAGTACACGCTCAAGTTCGACATGTGGCTCAACTACAACGGTGGTGCGGGCGGCGGCAGCGGCTCGACCGAGTTCGCCACCGCCGGGCTCAATCACGCCGGCGACCAAGTGGTCTGGCAGAACAACGTAGCCAGCGATGGCTACTGGTTCGCGGTTACCGGCGAAGGTGGCGCCTCCAACGACTACTGTGTCTACCGCAACGCAACACTGCTGTCGGCCGCCGTCGCGGGCCAGGCCGCCGTCAGCCGCAATCACACCGACGTGTTCTATCAGTCGCTGTTCCCAAGCCCCAGTTACGAGACCCAGGGCGCCCCCGGCAAACACTGGGTGGAAGTCGAAATCAGCCAGCGCGGCGGCGTGATCGAGTGGCGCCTCAACGGCATGCTGATCGCCATCCGGCTCGACACCGCCAGCACCGCTGGCAATGTGATGCTCGGCTACATGGACACCTACTCGTCGATCGCCAACCCCGCGGTGGACAACTTCGTGATCTTCGACAACCTGCGCATCGAGCAGCCCGACTGCAACCAGAACGCCGTTCCCGACGCGCAGGATCTGGTGATCGGCACCAGCCTCGACTGCAACGCCAACGGCCGCCCCGATGACTGCGAGACGATCCCCGCCGGCGATCTGGACAATGACGGCGACACCGATGCCGTCGACTTCGCCGCTTTCACCGAGCACATGTCCGGAGTGGATCTCGCGCCGAACCCGCCCGAACCCGCGTGCATCGGCGCGGGCCTAGCTGCGTTCGACGTCAATCATGATGGCGACGTGGACGTTGCGGACTTCGCCGACTTGCAACGCCGTTGCACGACCGGCTCGTTTCCACCACGTCCGACGGGCGCCCCCACTGGCAGTCAGTTCCTGGCCGAGATCGCCGGGCTGGATCGCACGGCCCGTGAGTCACGTGTCATGCAGGAAATCACCGGTGGCAACGTCCCCGGCTTCATGCGCAGCTTTATACCGATCAATGTCAGTGCGAACATCAGCGGATCGCCGGTCAGCGCGACTTACTACGTCTCGCCGGACTACCTGTGCATCGGCCGCGACACCGACTTTGTGCGCATGCCGCCGACGCCGCTGGTCGGACAGCCGATCGCCGACGCGCTGGGCTGCCTGCTGCCGACCCGCAAGATGGTCGATGACATCTACGCCCAGGCCGAGGTGAAGCTCGCCCCCTCGCCAATCAGCCCGGCCACCGTCGATATCACCCGGGCCACGACTTTCTACCGGCACCACCAGCGCGTCGAAGAGCAACGAGCCGGACAAACGCTCGGCGCACTGGTCGGCGGCATCAAGAAGGACGTGGTGATCACGCCGCAACTGGAGAGCCACCCCAACCGCGTCGCCATCTACGGCTGGCACCAACTCAACGGCCAGCCGATCCAGCCGTTGTACCTCGGCCACGTCGACTACTACGTCGACTACAGCCACGGCATCCGACTCGTGCAACAGAAGATGCTGGTTGACGGCGTGGAGATGTCGGTCGCCGACGTCCTGGCCGACCCCGACCTGCATGTGCTGCTCAGCGATGAAGGCGTGGTGCTCAACCCGAGTTACTAAGTTACCGTCGCC
>CAZUCH010000118.1:0-8302 GCA_964619045.1 uncultured Planctomycetales bacterium
AGAGAATTGTCATGGCACGAGAGATAAAACATATTAGCAATTATTTACCTTCTGTTCTGTGTGAGATAAGAATAAAACAGGCTGAATACATTTTAGCAAATGAAAATGATTATTCGCATGATGAAGTTGCCGAAGCTCAAACGCTGCTTCACAGCAAGCCGGTAGTCAGGGTAATAGATGAACCACCGTTTTAGGAGGATGATGTGAAAATATATGGAATATATAGGGGATTTTTTATTTGACAAGCCCATATATATATATTATAATACCGTGCAGGGAAATTAATTTGGTACTTTTTTTATGGGTATGACTCCAAAATATAAAACGCCAGAAGAACTACAAAGTAAAATCGATGAATATTTTGATGAAATTGTAGAAACGAAGGACAAAATAACCATTACTGGATTAGTGTTATATCTTGGTTTTTGTGATAGACAGTCGTTTCACGATTACGAAAAAAGGGAGAGTTTCTCTTTCACTATAAAAAAAGCCAGAACAAGAATAGAAAATCATTATGAAAAGAATTTAACAGGGTCTAATCCAGCAGGCCCTATTTTTGCCTTAAAGAACTTTAGCTGGACTGATAAAACAGAAATAGATTTAACATCACAGGGTGATAAAATTGAAAACTGTGTTTATATCGTTCCTGGTTTTGTTAGTGATGACGATGCTGCCGGCAAACATTCCAAAAAATAGCGCTGTCATAAAGCCTCAGGATGGCGGACAGTGGGATTTCTTGGCCTGCAGTGCATTCGAGGGATTGTTTGGCGGTCAGGCTGGCCCAGGCAAGTCATGGGGCTTAGTCATAGATGCATTAGGATTACAGTTTATTAAAACACCGCTCGGAAAGGCAGCTGTTGAAGTGCCTGAATACCGAGCTGTTTTATTCCGCAGGAAAACCACACAATTTTCAAAGCTGATAGATGAAGGTAAAAAATACTATACGAAACCTCCTTTTAATGCTGAGTATGTGCAGGGCAGGCGGGGAGATCCTGGGCCATCGTTTAACTTTCCATCAGGCGCAAGAATATTCGTTTGCCACATGGAGCATGAAGACAACAAAGAAGATCACCAGGGTATTGAATATCAGTTTGTCGGCTTTGATGAGCTGACTCAGTTTAAGTTAACGCAATATATTTATTTATTCTCACGATGCAGAAGTGCAATCCCGTATTTATGGGCAAGGGTACGATCAACAACCAACCCCACTGGTATTGGCCTGATATGGGTTAAAAAGCGATTTATTAAGAACGGCTCTATTACGCTGCAACCAAAAAAAATATATTCATTTACTCCCGACCCGGAAAGAGATATTATTGAGAACCCAATGGGTGTAATGGTTGATAATGGGGCCCCGAGATCAAAAACAAGAACATTTATCCCCGGATTATTGTGTGAAAATAAAATACTGATGGATGCTGATCCTGATTATGAGAACAATATCATTGCTATGGGCAAAAAGTTTGAAAATGCATTATTGAAAGGCGATTGGGACGCTTTTGGCGGTGATTTCTTTGATGATTTTGGGCCGCAAATGAAAATACCGCCCTTCGAAATACCCAAAGAATGGAAGCTGATAGGTTCTTTAGATCCTGGCTGGTCATCGGGCTGCTCATTCGGTTTAAGAGCAAGAGATTTTGAAGGAAATATTTACAGACTGTTTACCTACTACCGCAAGGGCGCATCTCCTACACAATATTCTGAAGACATCAGAAGAATTTTAGAGGGCTTTCCATGGACGGATGGCAGGATGCCGAGCATAACTGTTTCCGGAACCGATGCCTGGGCGCACAAGGATAGACATGCCATAGTATCTCACGATTTAACCTTTTTCGATGTTTTTAAAGAGAAAACCGGGCTGCACTTGCTCCCGGCAAATACAAATCGTGTTATCGGCTGGTGGGCAATGAAAGATATAATGCGAAACAATAAGTATTTCTACTTTGATGGCTACAATGATCCTTGGGTAGAGCAAATTACATCCGCAGAGCAAGACGAGCGCAATCCCGAGGACATAAAGAAAGATGCTAACAGTGAAGATCATTGCCTTGATGAAGACCGATATGGCATGATGGCCGCGATAAAGCCGTTTGACTATAAACAGCAGGAAGCAAAGAAAATGCCGCATACGCCGGACGAAACGGTTATTCCGTTCGGTATTGATGTAGGCGGTTCAACAGATCCCCGACTGCCCTGGGATTAATGGAGATAGAATATGCCGCAGGATGTAAAGACAGAAATCGTTGGCGGATATACATTAGGCGATTTTATCAAAAAGCTTGAAAGCTCCGAAACTAAGTACAACGGCACAAAGCCTGAATACGACAAATGTATGCAGTACTTTGAGGATCAGCAGGCTCCAAGTGATCTGCCAACGAATAAAACTTATGTTGAAGATAATTTAATAACTGATCTTGTGCGTTATTTAATCGGGCAGGTTGTCGGCGGCGGTATGAAACCGGATATAAAAGGAGGTGGGGAATGGGCAAATATATTGGCCGCACTGCATGATGATATTCTCAAGAGCAATAGTTTTGCAACTCAGATAGTTCCCCAGATCGTTAAATCTTTTTATGTTACTGGTCTCGCTGGTGTTGCTGTTGATTTTAATCCATACCGCTTGAGTCCGTATGGCACCGGTATGCCGATTATCCAAAGCCTGAAAAAGGGCGAATTTTATTTAGATGCTGATTTTGTTGGAATGCATGATGATGATGAGGTACGATGGCATCGTACCCGCAAGAAAGTTGTCGAAATGAAACGGCGGTATAAGGACGAAGACTTTGTGGATCAGATACAGCCCGCAGGCCGGGGGGAGAATGCAAAGGACGAATCTGAGCAGTACTGCGATCTCTATACAGCTTCATTCTGTTATAACGATTGGGTTAAGAATGACAAGAAGAACGTTTATGAAGAAATTAAAAAATTCTACACGCTTAAATTAATCAATAAAACTTTGATGGTCGAAAAGGCGCGGAAGTCATACTTTAATCGCCATTTCCTTATTGGTGGATTTCATACCCCAAGAGAAGAAACAAGCATTTATCCGTTTGGTGTGGTTAAACTGGTAACTTCTACTCAAGAAAATATTAACGGGGTAAAAACGGTAATGTATGATGCTGTCAAGGCTGATATAAAAAACTTTTTAATTGGTACCGGTGTTGATCCTTCATTAGAGCAAAAGGCAAAGAACGAAGTTGCCAAGACCAATGGAGCGTTCTTTGTTCAAGATGTTGGCGCAAGAATTGGAATGGCCCCGAGGCCCGGAATGTCACCGGCATTGATTCAGATGTATCAGATGCTTAGAATGCAGTTTGATGAAGCCAGCGGCAGACACGCACCGGAACGCGGAGCAGTTGATAAGCAGATGTCTGGCGAAGCGCTGAAAGCTATTTATTATCAAGGCACTGTGCCTGAGTTTACAGCCAAGCTTCACCTTGAGCAGATGATTACAGAAATATCAAAATGTATTATTGAATGTTTTCCAAGAATGCCTGAAGCGTTTTCAATCAACGCGGAGTTGGATGGAAAAGAACAAAAGATAGCATTTAACGGATTTCAGGAAGGAATCGAAGATGTAATTTATGATCTGACCAAAGTAGATACTAATAATATCGATATTTATACTGAAGTCACCATGAATGTTCGAGGCCAGAAAGAAGCACTGCAGAATAAGGCGTTGCTTGAGCATAGCCGGGGTCTGAAAAGTACTAAAAATACAGTAAAGGCCCTTAATCCTGATAATTGGGCTAAAGAATACGAAGATTTAATAGCCGAACAACAGGCCTTAGCTTTGGTTGAAAAAATATCTGAAATTAGTAAAGATATGCCTGAGCAGATGGATAACCTTCTTGCTACTGTAGATAAGATAATCGAAACGGCCCAAACAGGAAAGCCGGCAGATGGAAACAAATGAACAGCTTAGGAGTGTGATTGTGGCTATCAGCCGTATACTGCGGGAATATTTAATTTCCGGGAAAAACAGTATGATGATTATCGAGACAAAGCATTCGAAGTGTCATGTAAAACACATAGATGGAGAGAATATTAACAAAGTGGAGGTAAGTTAAATGGGTAAAGAAAAAAAGATCGCGGTTTATGATGTCGGGGAAGAATGGATTTACTGGATGATCTATCACAGCGTTGAAGATAAAGGCCAGGTACAGCTTAATCAGAAAGAATACGAGTCTGTGCAAACGCAGATACATCAGCGTAAGGACAAAATTGTATTTACCAAGCTGGACGGCGATCCGATAAGCTTTATCAATGGCTGGCCGCTTGTGAGCATTGAGACGACTAAATTCAGGAAACCGAGCAATATCATTCTTCCCGGTACGGAAGATATTAAAAGAGTGGTTCCAGTGGGTGCCAATTGATGAAAACAGAAGAAATAACTATTAAAATATTTGGGTAAAAACTAAAGATGCAAAGGCGTAATTTTCTAAAACTACTGGGGCTGGGAGTTGGCGCGGCGATGTTGCCAGCTGTTTCAATGAATAATAAAACGGATGGGTATGTTAATTTCATTCGTCAGCCCTATGATATTGGCAGTAATCTAGATTGGTCAGCTGTAATGACGGAAGAAATGTTTCCGAATCAGCTTAAACAGGAGAAAATATAGGGGTTTAAAGAATAGGGTGTGACAGTCATTTTACGGAATGGCTCAAAAGATTCAAAGCCGGGGTTCAACCCCCCGGCCCCTATTAACTAACTAAAACATAAACGGTTTAAGACAACAGTACAGGCCTTTGGGTTTCCCCTTTGGTTTATAGGGATTGAACAAGTTTTAAAGCAGGGAAGATAATGTTTGATCGAGATAACGAAGTGCCGGAAGATTATGACCCAGAAGCACCATTGTTCAAGATAATAAGGGAAAATGCATGGCGTGAGCCAGTAGAGCCAAAATGTAAGTGGTGGGAGAATAAACCAGCGTTGTTTAGAGACGATATTTTCTATCTTGGGCAAACGATTAGCGGTGATTATATTTTTAGAAAAAAGTATGGTAAACGAACTTATATTATGAATTTTAATTAAAGGAGAATTCAACTAACTAAAACATAAACGGTTTAAGACAACAGTACAGGCCTTTGGGTTTCCCCTTTGGTTTATAGGGTGTGTTCCTCCACTTCCTGAGGGTCTGTATTTTAGATTGCAGCCGATATTCTTAGTCAACACGACTGAGGGTGTCGGCTTTTTTTATTTATTAACAGTACTAACTCAAAGGAGCGTACGAATGGGAAACCAAAACTCGCAAGAGCCAGAAGTAAAAAAAGTTAAAGATATTCCTATGCAGCAAGGTCATGTATTACCTCAGCAATCGACCAATTTAAGGGATGCTTTAAAAGATGCGCCGGCAGTAGTTGTAGACAAGGAAAACCCTATGTCTAGGCAAAGAACGATCCCGGCAGGAACGGTTCCTGCACAAACAACGGCACCGCAGACTATCCAGACAGTGCCACAAAAACCCGCTGTAGAGCCAGGTTCCAACCAGCAGACTCAGCCCGTACCACCGCAAATGCAAGTACAGGCAGTGTTACCGCAGGCGAACGCACAAGGCGCACAGCAAGCGGCCCAGGCCCCCGCAGAACAAGCAGCCGAACCAACCCAAGAACCTGTACAGGATCAGCCAATACCGATTCCTGCACAGATTCAGATTGGTGAGAACGTGTACACCGACCAGCAGATCCGTGATGCAGTAAAAACGCATGAAGGAAAAGAAAACTGGATGGGTGACATCACACGCAAAAGCCAGGTTGTTAATTTATTTAAAGATGACGAGTTGCTAAATCTTGCAAAGTATGCCGTTAATCGTGAAGAGCTGCCGAAAGACTTCATGGAAAAGGCAAAGCTCCCGGAGTCGTTTAGCTACAGAGATGAAGATGGTGACAATGTTACTATACCTTTATCCATAATTCCAGCTGAAGTAATTAATTCGATGAAACAGCAGATATTGGAAACGGCCCTTCCGGAACTGTTCGATCTAAGGAAAGAAAATCAAGAATTAGTCATGGATGGTAAAGCAAGAACGCGGCAGGAAGTTGAAGCTGGTGAAAAGATGATGATGGATTTTGCCGATGTTAATTCTGATATGTCTATTACGGTACCGCCCGGATTTCGGTTTGGGGAAACTCTTTTGAGTATTTTAAAGACCCCCAAACATCCTGAATTTGAGAATGCTGTCCGTTTGGGAACCGTGATAAATACGGCCAATGCTGCAAATGTAACTCCCGAACAGGCGTACAAGATGCATTACGGCCGGGAAGCACAGCAAAAAGCAGTCTTGAACATAATCCAGCAGAATCAGGAAGCAGGGCCAATGGGCGAAGCGCCTACAGGCCAATCATTGCCAGTTGCAAATCCTTTAGAAACTCGTCTACAAAGTCCGAAAGCCAGAAAATTAGCGAATCTGGAAAGCCAGGTTCAGCGAGTAACATAAGGAGTTTAAATCATGGCAGCACCATACGCCAGCACTGTTATCACCGGATCATTAGGTGAGGGGGATGTATTAACAGGAAAACAGATGCGCGATGTTTCACCGCTTCTGCATCAGTTGTATGATCAGAATGCATTGCATCCAATGACAGCTATTACATCCTACACCATGACCGGAAAGACAGCAAAGCATTACAAAGTTGAATGGACGAAAAAAGACCTATTCCCACATTGGGACATAGTTGTTACCGGAGCAGCTGCGGGTGCAACGTCTGGACCAACTATTACCAATGCCGATTATTTCAAAGCCGGTGATTCAGTTGAATGTCCGCAGGCAGATGATTCTACCGCTAATTACACTAATAAGTTTTATGTGTTTTCAATAACAGGCTCTACACCGACCCTGCACCCGGTAGGCGGAACGACCTGTGCCGCAATTGGCGCAGGAATGAAACTTCACATTCTGTCTGATTCATCTGAAGAACTTTCAACTAAACCGTCTCAGCGGTTAGTGAAAGACGAACAGGATTACAATTACATCCACTTTATGCGTCTGCCGTATTCAATCGGTAATATCGAGGATGAAATTGCTCAGTTCACCGGTTCTGAAGATGTTGAACGTGAAGAAGAAACCTTTAAGGAAATCAAGATGTACTGGGAGCGTCAATCTATTTTTGGCGCAAAAGGCCGGAAAACCGGTCCCGGTGGCAAGAATGCTTATTTCGCAGAAGGTTTGAAAACCAAGATCGAAGATGCCGCAGGCGATAACGTTCTTGATTGGTCCAGCGGTTTAACAGAAAAACAGTTCGATGAATATTTGATGGAAGGCCCGTGTAAATACGGATCTCAGATCAAGTACATGGGCGCATCCGCAGAATTGTTTTTAAAGATTCACGAATGGGCTAAAGCAAAACAGCAAACTGGTAATGACCTGACAATGCTGGGTATTGCTTTGACTGAATACAGAGCGCCAAACGGTAAACGTATCCGCATGTTTGATCATCATATGTTTGAAGAAGATTATGAAGGCATGGGACTGCTCTTTGATCTGGCATACTGGGATTTCCGCCCGTATGGCACCCAAGGATCGTTTCAGCTGCATGAAGATATTCAGGCACCTGACTTGGCCGGTTTTACAAATGAATGGCGCATTATCGCTACAAACGTGTTTAACCGCACTGAGCCGCATGGCTACATTCATGCATAATTAATAAAAACGGCGGGGAGAGATTTTTAAGATCCCCGCTTTACTAACATTCGAGAAGGGAGAACCAAGAGAATGTTACTCAGAAACAAGAAAAACAACTTCATGACTTTGCCGCTTAATAAGACTTTGCCGACAGGCAAATCCTGCCTGCGGTTCAGGTCAAAGGACGGCAATATTTTCAATACCACCGATGCTTACAAAAATGTTCTTGACGGCGGGAAAGGACTGCCGCGCAATGTTTTTAAAGAGGAAGAACTGATCGAGTGGATCAAAACAACTCCGCAGTTTGTAAAGGGTCTTATAACGATTGTCAAGTCCAAAGAAGAAGTTGACAATGAATTACGGGCTGTGGCTATTGCAGAGTTCGTAAAAGACCAGCAGGAAAGCGCAGAAACAGGGTTTTTGAACCTTAATGTGCTGGAAAAGCTGGAACTTGATCAGCTGCAGAGATATGCCAGAAAGCTTGGTGTGTCAATATCTGCTGCTGAAAAGGATGGTGTTCAAAGTAAAGAGCGCCCGGCAGAAGACATCGTTAAAGATGTCACTAAATTGCTGAAACCTGAAACCAAAGCCCCGAAAGGAGGCAAATAAGATGAGAAAATTCACATCATTTCTATTGACAGCGATATTGCTGGTCAGCTTTCTGGCAGTAAATGCTCTTGC
>CAZUCH010000119.1:0-8266 GCA_964619045.1 uncultured Planctomycetales bacterium
TGTTACGTCGAACCTGATGACCTATTCTGCCACAGGAGATCGCCTGTCGGCCCCAGTGGGCCACACGCCGGTAGTAGTCGCGGTCGGGAGGCGTGCCCGCCGCGCGCAGCTTCTTCATGTGCTCGGAGAGCGACCGGCCCTCGATGTACTGCATGACGTAGTAGTGGATGCCTTGTTCCGTGCCCACGGCGTGTACGGGCACGATGTTGGTGTGATGCAGTTGGCCCGCCGTCGCGGCCTCGCGCGTGAAGCGTTCCACGGCGTTTCCGGCCAGCATGGCTGAGGTCGGCAAGACCTTCAGCGCCACGCGGCGGTCGAGGCTCGTCTGGACGGCCTCGTAGACCACCCCCATTCCGCCTCGGCCGACCTCGCGGACTATGCGGTAGTCGCCCAATTGCCGGCCGCGCTCCAGCCGGGTTGCATCCACCGACTTGCTGGCGGCCTCGACAAAATCGAGCGTCTTGAACACCCCCCGCAGGGCGTCGGCCAATTGCGGATACTCACGCAGATAGCGCTCCTGGTCCGGGGCATCGCCCGCTGCCAGTTCTTCCAGGTATTGGTCGAGAATCTCCTCCAGCGATCGGTCGGCCGGAGGCGGGTCGGGTTGGTCAGGTCTGGACGGCATCGCCTAGCAGTTCCCGAAGGCGGATCAGGGCGCGCACGCACAGGCTGCGAACCGCACGCTCGGATCGGTCCATCTTCGCGGCTGTTTCGGCGACATTCAACTGCTGGAAGTAGCGGAGTTGAATCGCTTCGCGCTGGTCCTCGTTGAGCTGCGCGAGGGCCGTGCTCAGCATACGCTGGCGGTCCGCCACATCGGCCGCCGCGCTGGGGCTGGTTGCCGAGCCCGCCAACGCGTCGAACAGCGGGGCCAGCGACTCCCCCCCGCGCAAGTCGCCGGCACGGACTTCCGGACCCCGCTTGAGCGTCTGGAACGCCTGGCGGTCGACGTCGCAGATGCGGTTCACCGCGATGCGTCGAAGCCAGGCGAAGAAACTGTCCTGCCCCCGGTCGACGAACTGGTCGATGCCGCTCAGGGCATCCAGGTAGACCTGCTGCATGACGTCCCGGGATTCGAGCCGCTGCCGCAGTCGATCGCCCAACTCGGCCCGCACCGACTCCAACAGTCGTTGGGTGTGGGACTCGAGTAGCTCGGACAAGGCCGTCTCGTCTCGCTGACGGGCTCGCTCGATCAGGTCACACAGATGGTCCGGTTTGGCGCTATTCACACTCGGTCTCCAGGGTCACAAGCGCGATTCGTCTGCCTGCGCTTCGCCCTATTAGTGAGGATAACGTTTTCCCGAGGCCTGGCGCGCCAGAAAATTGCGCGTAGCGGCTTGGTGATCAACTCACGTCGATCGGCTCGGAGCCGTCATCCGTGCCGTCCTCCCCGTTGTCCTCCGCGAGCTGTTCGACTTTCTTGGCACGGGCCTCGACCAGCATCTGGGCATACTGATCGAGCATCTCCTCGCAGACGAACTTCATCTTGCTGACGGCGTGCCACAGCATCAGCGCCCCTCCCGCCGCCGTTGCCCCCAAGATGATGACCCACATGGACATAAGTCTCGCTGCTCGCCGGGCATGCCGGCCAGGTTTCCACGACGCGGGCGTGACCGGTGACGGTAATCCGTCATGCGGTGGCCCGTCGAGCGTCATACTAAGTTATCGGCTGCGGACGGTGGACGGCTCAAATCCGCGGCACGATCGTTGCGGGGGGTCGGCGGGGGGATTAGTATTTGGCGTTTCCCGTTCGCGGCGGTGCGCGGGGCCTCGTTGGTCGGGGTTCCAAAGCGTTGGTTGGCAGGTCGGGCGTTGCGCCCAGACGGGCTATCGCCGCCGCATGGATCGCTAATCGAGGCGTGCCAGACGCATGAATTCGAACGATGATACGTGGCGGGCGGTCAACGCCGCTACCGACCTCAGACGGCTGATTCGCGATGTTCCGGACTTTCCGAAGCCGGGCATCATGTTTCGCGACATCACGCCGCTACTGGCCGACCCCTCCGGGCTGGCGATGGCGGTCGAAGTGATGGCCCAGCCGTTCCGGGGTTGTAAGGTGGATGTGGTCGTCGGGGCTGAATCACGCGGGTTCATATTCGGCACGGCCCTCGCCCGGGCTTTGTCGACCGGCTTCGTGCCCATTCGCAAGCCCGGCAAACTGCCGTCAGAGACGCTGCGGTGCGAGTATGAGCTGGAATATGGGACTGATGCGCTCGAAATCCACCGCGATGCGATACGCCCCGGGCAACGGGTCCTAATCGTGGACGACCTTCTGGCCACCGGCGGCACCCTGCGGGCCTGCTGCCGGTTGGTACGCGAGGCCGGCGGGAAGATCGAGGCCGTCGTGGTGCTGGCCGAGCTGGCCGATCTCGGTGGCCGAGCCAGCCTCAAGGACTGTCCGGTCTTCAGCGTCATCACCTACTAGGTGTGCGACCAAGTGGCGATCTTGCCGCCAACAGTTGCGAGAGAGCGGGATTTGGGCATAATCCGGGTGCCACGCGACCCGGCGATCCACGAGACACCGAGGGATTTGGCTTGGCGACCAGAATAGAGGTGCAAGTGCGGCGCCGGCGTTGATTACGGCTCACCGCGTGCAATATTTCACGGTACACCGCTTGCTGGCGGCGCGGCTGGCGACGCAGTGCGGCGAAGCGGTGGAATGCGGCCGCCCTGGCGGCTGGAGGCTTTCATGAGTCTGGCACACAAACGGGCTTGGTGGTGGATCGCGATCGGGCTGCTGCTGCCCACGGCCGGTTGCATGCTTGGCTCGGACTTTCTGAGCTCGACGTTCCTCGCCCAATTGGGGTTGGACTCGGCCGCCATGTCCGGGCAGAACGGCGTCGTCATCGTGGTCTTCAACAACACGACGCGCGCCAATGCGACGTTCTACGCCTTCGAGGCCGACAGCAGCTCGGCCCCCGGCCCGCAGTCGCGCAACTTCTCCGTAGAGGTCGATCCGGCCCAAACCCGCAACGAAGTGCTCGATTGCCCCGTTGAGGCGATTTCGCCCGGCATACTCGGGGCGAACTTCTCGCTGACCGCTTTCACACGAACTGCGATCTCCGTGACTGAAGGGGGTGCGGGCGGAACTTCAACAACCGTTAGCTACGCCGGGCAGCCGCTCGTTTCCGGCGAAACCTACTTCTGCGGCGATGTCGTGGAGATTCGCCTGTATCAGACTGAACAGGGCGCCTACCAGATGGCCGTGCGGATAATCCCCGGCGGCTAGTCACTGAAAGGAGCGCAAATAGATGTTGGCTCGCAGAGGATTGGCGGCGACGATCGGCTGTTTGGCAGCCGTGACACTCATGGCTGGGTGTACCGGACAGTTGATGAACCTGCTGAACCCGGACATGCTATCGGCGCTGGGCGTCGGGACGCGGGTCTCCTCATTGCCGACCGAGGCCCCGGGCATCTTGGTCGAGGTGGAGAACCAGACCGACCTGTGGGTTCGCGTCGTGGTATCGTATCGCGGCTCCGGCAGCACCCCCGAGAACTACACGGCTTTCGTGGCGCCGCGGAGCAAGAGCGGCCAGATGCTGTCGTGCCCAATCTCCGAGATCACGCTGGGCGACGTCCAGAACCTGGAGACGCCGGGGGCGCGCGTCTTCCTGGCCGACAACGTGACCGATTCCTCCACGTTGGATAGTTTCCCGTATGTCGAAGTCGACGCATTTGGTGTGCTGTTGCAGGACGACGGGGCGGATAACTTCGACTGCGGCGACGGGATTCGGTTCACCGTCCAGGCCTCGAGCCTGGCGGCGTCGGGCTATCAGACATTCGCGTATGTTCGACCCTCGGCGGCCCCCTGATGAGTACACGTGGCCACGAGGTGATGGAGCCGTTTATGAGAGACTCGATCCGAGGCGTATTGGCGACATTGGTCGGGCTGACCATCTTGACCCAGTTGGGCGGCTGCCCAACCAGCGCCCCTCCGTCGGAGGTGTTCGCTGGAGGGACCGGAGATGCGGCCGTTCTTCGCACCCAAGCCACAGTCGAGGTGCTCACCCCTCCGACCAACCTGTCGATAACGGGCGGCACGCAGGTCGAGGTGAACTGGCGGGCCTTCGCCTCTTCACGCTTCTCGACGCTGACGGTGATCGTCGATGAAGACCGAATTCCCGACAACGGTAATGAAACCACGGCCTATACAAACGTCGCCCTGACCGACACTTCCGCGCTCGTCGACACCACGCGCCTGCCGCGCGGCACCTACTACCTGGGCATCGTGATGAACGAGGTCGGCACTACCGTCGCCAGTGGCTACGCCGCCGGCGCGATCATCGTCAACCAGCGCCCCACGCTCACATTCACGACTCCGCGCGGCAATTCCTCCTACGATCGAACCATCGACATCAATCCCAACATTGCCGTCGCGTGGGAACTCTCGGACCCGGACTCGACCAACACCACCAAGATCTACCTCGACCCCGTTGGGGCCGCTAACGCTAACGAGGTGCTGCTGTTCCAGAGCACCTCGCAGACTGGCGATAGCTTCACATTTGATTTGCCGACCGCGGCTTTCGATGCCGGAACGTACCGTATCCTGGCGGCCGTCTCCGACGGCAGCACCACGAGTTCGTTCTACGCGCCCGGCAGCATCCTGGTGCGCGCTCGGCTGGCCGGTTTCATCGACCTGCGCGATCTGGATTCCACCGAGAGTGACCTTGCCGGCGCGGTCTTCGAGGGCTTCAACCCGCACGACAACGCCGGGAGCCTCGTTGCGTCCGCGGGCGATATCGATGGCGATGGCCTCGACGAATTCATGGTCATGGCGCAGTTCGGCAAGCCCAACTACACTGTCAATACACGCCGCACCGGCGTCGGCGAAGCGTACTTGGTCTACGGCCGCCAGCAACGCTTCCGCGGCGTATACAACCTGAACTCGACCGGCGTACTGTTCCGTGGCGAGATCTACGAGGGGCCGCCCGAGCAGCCCGACCCGATCCGGCCAAGCCGCGGCGTGAGCAGCTTCGCCGTACTGTCCGACTGGGACGCCGACGGTGTGCGCGAGCTGGCGTTTGGTCTGCCATTCACGGACTCGCGCCCGGATGAGGCCGTTCCACTGGACAATGTGGGCGCTTTTCGGACGGGCGGGGTTGTGATCGTGGCCGGGTCGTCACTCCGGCCGGACGAGGGCTTCCCCGGCGGCCACGCCTACTCCCTGGGGCGTTTCGGGCAGACACCATACCGCGAGCCGACGGTCGACATGAATTGCCCGATGGGGTTCTACGGACCAAACGCTCCCCCGCCGGTGGTTGGCCTGATGAGCGCCGTGACAGGGTTCTACCGGTACGTGGCCGGGAACCCGAACCTGCCTGACGCGCAGGCCCAACTGGGATGCCGGATTCTTACAAACGACTTCGGCGATCAGTGTGGCGAGACGGTCTCGGCGTATCCGTTCAACGGGATTCTGATTTCGGTCCCGAATCGCGACCCCATCGTGAACACGCGGGTCGGCGCCAGCATCCCGGGCGCGGGAGTCATCAGCCTGTACTTCGGACAACATGTCTGGAACGCTGCCGACAACTGGCTGCCCCACTGGGGACCATATCGTTACATCCTAGACGACCAGCGGCTCTTCCCGACGTACGTTGGATTCCTGCCAGGCAGCCCGGGGTACTGGGTAGATCCGGATAACTCTCCTAACCCCTGCTCGGTTACCACGCATCACTTCTTGGTCGTGGATGTTCTCGGCCAGTGGACTCCAGTCCCGGAGTCAACCCTGCGCGTGTACGGGGGTTTCCCCGGAGCATCCATTAGCAACGTTGAGACCGTGGGCGATTTCAGCGCCGACGGCCTGCTGGACTTCGTGGTCGGCAGCCCGCTGAGCGACAACGGGGCGGGTGCGTGTTTCATCGTACTGGGACGAAACCCGTGGCTGATGATCGACAGCGAATTGGCGATCGAGGAACTCGGGTTGCCCATGGCGGCCTCGGATCCACTGGCCCAGCGCGTCTTCGATGGCATTCGCGTAGTCGGCGCGCCCGGAAACCGGCTGGGAGGATCCCAGTCCGACGCCGGCGACTTCAACAACGACGGCATCGACGACGTGCTCATCGGCTCGCCGCTCATCAATAGCCGCCAGGGTGGTGCGGCGGTCTTCTTTGGCGATCGCACCGTCGGCAACCTCACAGAAGAGGAAATCCCCTTCCATGAACTCGACGACCGCGGCCTGGGCGTCATCTTCGCCGGCGAGAAGGACGGCGATCTGGCCGGGGCGCGCGTCCGCGGGGTCGGCGATATCGACGGCGACGGCAATGACGACATCATGATCGCCGCCCCCAACCGTTCGGTGCGGCTCGATATCGACCGCGATGGCGTGGTTGAAATCGACCGCGCCGAGTGCGGCGTCGTCTACCTGGTCTACGGTTCGCCGCACCTGACGGGCACGCTGAACCTGGCCGACGTCGGGACCGAGGCGCTGCCCGGCGTGGTCTTCATAGGCGGTGCCAGCCAAGATCATCTCGGCGCCGGACTTGGTGAGCAGGGCGACCGCGCCAACGGCATCTCCACCGGCGGCGATGTCGATGGTGACGGGCGCGGCGACATACTGCTCGGTTCGGTGACGGCCTCGCCCCGCGATCGAGCCGCAGCGGGCAAGGCCTATCTGGTGTACGGTCGGGGCGACTAACCGCCCGCAAGAGTGAGCAAGAGGACAAAGGTTATGCGACATTGGCGACCTCTATTAGTCATGTGTGTGCTCCTGGGGACGCTCGGCGGGTGCCCCCAGCTAACGGTGCAGCGCAACCCCTATCTGGCGTTCACCGAGGAGTTCGTCGGCGGCAGCCAGCAGGAGGTCGCACAATCCGGCCCCGCCGGTGTCGGGTCGGCGGCCGCCGGCTCATTCCGGCAGTCGCTCGCACTCAGCTTCCGTAACGCCCACAACGCGGCCTCGCTCGAAACCAGTTTCGCCGCCTGGATCGAAATCGGCAGCGTGAGCACTTCCAGCCAACAGAACGCGCTCCTGGATGGCGGCTACATCCAGTTGACCGAGGAGGTTCGGCTGGGATCGGCGTACACCCTGCCCGCCGGAACGTTCGTCTACGGTGGAGCAGGTACCGCCGGCACCACCAAGGTGACCTTGCCGGTCGCCCAGGGCGCTGATGACGCAACTCAGGACGGGGCTCAGGGCGGCGGCACGTCCACCACGACTGTCACGCCTACGAGCATCTCCTTTGACCTGATCACGCCGGACCGAATTCTGGTCTACTCCCAGCCGCCAGTGTCGTGCGACAGCGTCGCCTTCACATACCACGATCTGGTGACCGGCGAGATCCTCGAAGGGCCTTCGACCGGCGCCGGTGGTTATAAGACCTTGGCCCAGGTTGACGCGTACGACTGTTACCCGTTCGAGCCGGGCCTGCTCTTCAACATCGAGGGCGGACAGGCGGACGCGAATCGGTTTCGCGAAGGCCAGGCTGTGACGATAACCTTCAGTAGGTTCCCCTCCGCGGGAGCCTTTGCGCTGGTGACCATCGGTGAGACCGCCGTTGAGGAGCAGCAGGCCATGCAGTAGCGGCCTGACCTCATTCGGAAAGACTCCTGGTGGTTGCATAGAATAGATCGAACACAGGTAGTTATGGAGCTTGATGTCATGTTCAGATTGCGACTGGCCTTGTGTACGGCGGCCTTGGTTGGAGTGGCGTGGGCGGGTGCCTTGCCGGCCGCCGCCCAAGACAGCTTCCCGCCGTCATTCGTTAATGTGGTCGTCTCGACTACTCCGTGTGCCGCCCCCACTGCGTGGGATCCCGACGTCGATGGACCGCGTCTGGAGGGCTCCACGCTGTACCTCTGCGTAACGGTACAGGATCTGGACTTCGCCGATGCCGACAACGCCGATGACGAGGTGATTCTCGTCACCGTCAGCTCCGATTGGTGGCCCTATGTCAGGAACGGTATCGTGTATGGCCCCCAGCCGCCGCCCGTCCCCAGTGACAGAACGGGAGACTACGATGGTGATGGGGCTGTTTACTCCTGGTACCCGGCGCATCCGCCGGGGGGAGGGGCCGTCCAAACCGAAATTGAGATCGAATTCCAGATCCCACAGTTCAACGGCGCCAATCAGGCTCGCCATCGCGGGTACATTGACTACGACGTCAGTTGGCTCGTCGAGCTTACGTGCAGGAACGAGAGCGGCGACGACGTGGCGTTCGATACCTGGTACCTTTGGGTCACTGCCATTGAGGATCCGGCCTTGCGGCCCGGCAACCCGCCCCCATTCGCGGACGCCGGCGGAGACCAGACCGTGGCCGCGGGCAGCGCC